>NZ_LZHR01000124.1:0-14431 GCF_001690675.1 Gilliamella sp. Occ4-3 | reverse complement strand
AATTTAGGATGGAAAAAATTTATAAGCAACTAAAAATAACACTTTTCAAAGAAATCTTGTATTCAATTATTTTATTTATTTTTTTTCTACTTCCATTTTCAGCTACAGCTACCCTATCGGCAACAACGGTAGGAACAATTATGGGAAATGCGCCTCTTTTTATTTCGGCTTCTTCTGAAAATAATTTAGGTTTTACCGTTAAAGATACTTTTTATAGTGAACAATTAAAAAATATCCCTAAATCGTTTGATAAAAACCTTACATTAAATGACTTTATCATCAAAACACCAACTGATTTTAAATTTTCCCCCACTCTGAATTACTATGATGAAGATGGAGACAGAGCTTCCGATAAAGGGGCTTTTTCTATTGGTGCAATTACCTTTAAATGGTTTGATAATGCAGGACAAGAAATTTCAAAATCTCAATATGGAAAGGTAATTGGTTGTGGCAGTGGGTTTCAGATGCCGCTTAAATTAGTTATTACCCTTTCTGATATACAAGTCCATTCTGAATATGGTGTTCCAAAAGACAGCGAATTATCTAATTTAACCAAAATTTATCAAATTAATACTGATTCGGCGATCTGTTTTGCAAAACCTAATCAAATGATAGTCAATAATAATCAAACTTGGGGAAGTCCTTATCATTTTACACAAAATGGTAAAACAGATTGTGTACTTGTAGGTTATGGTACTGTAGAAGACTCTTTGATTGATCCGAACCGAGGATATAAAGGCTGGAATAAAATTGGTACTGAATATAGAGATTCGATTTGTGGTGGAGGTTACGATCATAATGTTTTTGACCCTCTCAATGGATTTTATGCATCTGCCTATCCGAAGTTTCCAACAACAGGTTTTTCTGGTGCTCAGTTTCAATTAATTATGACTGGTGCCCAAACAGATTGGGATTATTCTGTGAATACAACACCAGTAGGTAGTGTGACAGTAGATAATAATGGCATGGTTTATCTCAACCATAAACCTAATGGCGCAGTAACGGTATCAGCAAAATTTAAATCAGATAATAGCATAATACATAGTTACACATTCAATCCAACCAAAACATGGGTTGCTCCAAAAGATGGAGTATACACATATGAACAAGCAACGCAAGTATGTCATGGCGAAGCAAACATACCTACTCGAGCTGAAATGTCAAATTCTCCTAATGCTTCAGATTCATGGAAAATAGTACCACTAACTTGGGATCTGTTTACACGAACAATCAACCAAGGGGTATTAAGTGAATGGGGAATGACAACTTTCCCAAATTACCCTAAGTCCAATTGGTTCACAGGAGAACAATGGTTTTTTTCATCTGATGAGTTTCCACTAACAAATCAATACCCAGGACGTTCTAACCGATATGCTATTGACGCTTGGATTGGGCAAGTTGAAGTATGGGGGAAAGAACAAAAATTACACGCTGTTTGTAAAGAATAATTACTTTATTTAAACTAAAAGAAATAAATGCAGTCAATAATCATGGCGCTTATTTTAGTTTAGACATTAACAATCTCTGATTGACTAAAAAATTTTTTTTTAAACAGACTAACAATTTATGAAATTTTACTTGCTTGTTGGTCTGTCTTTCGCTAATATTTCGCATCAATAGATTCTGTTATATAACATATAAAGTTGACAGGTTGAAATGTACGAATTTTTAATTATAAGCTATCTAGTTATTGCGATCGTAATAGTTGCATTAGTTTTAATACAACGAGGTAAAGGTGCTGACATGGGTTCATCTTTTGGCTCTGGCGCATCAGCGACTTTATTTGGCTCTTCAGGTAGTGGAAATTTTTTGACTCGCGCTACCACTTTATTAGGTATTTTGTTTTTTGTAATAAGCATTTTACTTTCAAATTTAGGTAGCAAACCACGAATAGCTTCATCTAGCGAATTTGAGAATATTGAAGATACTGTACCAGTAACAACACAGCTGAATGAAGGTAATACTGCTGCACCTACTACAGCTCCAGTTACTCAACCTGTACAGCAAAATTCAACTTCAGATATACCTGAATAACAACGGCGCCGTGGTGGTGAAATTGGTAGACACGCTATCTTGAGGGGGTAGTGCTCTAAGAGCATGCGGGTTCAAGTCCCGCCCACGGCACCAAATCAATAAACAGTAACATTCTTTTAAACCCTACAAAACACATCAAACACAGTAATAACAAGACTTAAAGTCTATTGTATTGTCCATTAAGTATCAGTAAGGTACATTTACAACCACACCTTTTAGGTATATACTTAAGTATATGAATATTATATGCTTAAAATTATTATGGCAAGAAAAGTAGCCTTGATAATAGATATCCGAATAAAAGCCATCAATTCATGAAATAAGGAATATTCATTATTTATAGCGATAATCCGCCTACCTTGCTGTAGACGGAGTAAGGGAAAATATTCATTTAAAATAAATATATTAGTTTTTAAATGAATGAATTGGAGCAGGAATTCTTCCACCTCGATTAATAAAATCACATGAACTAAATTTGTTTACTGACATAACGGGAGCATGGCCGAGTAAGCCACCAAATTCAATGTTATCTCCTACGTTTAAGCCCACTGCTGGAATAATTCGCACAGCTGTTGTTTTGTGGTTAATCACCCCTATTGCAGCCTCATCTGCAATGATCGCCGAAATAGTTTCAGCTGGCGTATCGCCTGGAATTGCAATCATATCCAGTCCAACAGAACAAACACAGGTCATTGCTTCTAGTTTTTCAAGATTAAGTGCACTGTTATTTACAGCATCAATCATACCTGCATCTTCCGAAACAGGGATAAATGCACCGCTTAATCCGCCAACATGGCCACAAGCCATTACTCCACCTTTTTTAACCGCATCGTTTAGCATAGCTAGTGCTGCAGTTGTACCGTGTGTACCGACTGCTTCTAATCCCATTTCTTCTAAAATGTGTGCAACCGAATCACCAATTGCCGGGGTTGGAGCTAACGATAAATCGACAATACCAAATTTAACGCCTAAACGTTCAGAAGCTTCTTTACCGACCAGTTGCCCCATACGAGTAATTTTAAATGCAGTTTTTTTGATAGTCTCAGCTACAACATCAAATGGCTGACCTTTGACTTTTTCAAGTGCTCGCTTAACTACACCAGGACCACTGACACCAATGTTAATGACGCAATCAGCTTCACCTACGCCATGAAAGGCACCTGCCATAAATGGATTATCTTCAACAGCATTAGCAAACACTACTAACTTAGCGCAGGCCATGCTACTATTATCAGCTGTTAATTGCGCGGCTTCTTTGATGACATTTCCCATTTGCTTTACTGCATCCATGTTGATCCCAGTTTGTGTAGAGCCAACATTTACCGAAGAGCAAACTCGTTCAGTTTGTGCAAGTGCTTGTGGAATTGATTTAATTAAAATTTCATCACCTTTATGGTAACCTTTTTGTACCAGTGCTGAAAATCCACCAATAAAGTTAACATTAACTGCTTTGGCCGCTTCATCCAAAGTTTTAGCAAACGCTACATAATCTTTATCATCACTAGCACCGGCAATTAAAGATATTGGCGTAACAGAAATACGTTTATTGATTATTGGAATACCAAATTCTGAAGTAATCTGATCACCTACTTTAACAAGATCTTTTGCCAGACGTGTAATTTTGTTATAAATCTTTTGGCGTGCTTTTTCACCATCACTATCTATACAATCAAGAAGAGAAATACCCATGGTTATTGTGCGGATATCAAGTTTTTCTTCCTCAATCATTTTAATGGTTTCGAGGATCTGTTTTGTTTCCATTAGTATTATCCTTTTATTAAAATATAGAATTAATATTATAAACGATGCATAGCATCAAAAATTTCTTCTCTTTGAAGATTGACTTTAACTTTTAGATTTTGACCTGTTTGCATCAACACAGTTTTTACTTCATCAAATGACACATTAATTTTAGATAGGTCAAGTAACATAATCATCGTAAAATACTCATCCATGATAGTTTGGCTGACATCTAAAATATTAATATTTAATTCATATAACTTTTGGCTAATACCAGCAATAATACCTGTTTGATCTTTACCAATTACCGTTAAAATGGTTTTCATAACACTCTCCCGCACAAAAAATAGACAATTAAATAATATTTATTGAGCTAACTATAATAGCATCTTCAAAAATTATCGAAATAGGAGTAGATTGTTTTTTTCAGTAAAAATATCAACACAAGAACTAAAAAGAGCAACTTATGGTAAATTTCTCAAAATCCACAAAATTGGATCATGTTTGTTACGATATCCGTGGTCCAATTCTAGAGCATGCAAAACGACTGGAAGAAGAAGGTCAAACTATCCTGAAACTCAATATTGGAAACCCAGCGCCGTTCGGTTTTGCTGCGCCTGACGAATTATTAATTGATGTGATTAGAAACTTACCTTCCTCACAAGGATATTCCGATTCTAAAGGCCTTTATTCTGCTCGTAAAGCAATCATGCAGTATTATCAAGCTCGCGGAATTAATAGTTTAGATGTTGAAGATATTTACATCGGTAATGGTGTATCAGAATTAATCGTTCAATCCATGCAGGCCTTACTAAATAGTGGAGATGAAATACTCGTACCTATGCCTGATTACCCATTATGGACAGCAGCTATTAGTTTGTCTGGAGGTAGCGCTGTGCACTATCTTTGCGATGAAGAATCAAATTGGTCACCTGATATTGAAGATATTAAACGGAAAATAACTCCAAATACTAAAGGAATAGTAATTATTAATCCTAACAACCCGACAGGCGCTGTTTATAGTAAAGAAGTATTACTTGAGATCGCTGAAATCGCTCGTCAAAATAATCTAATTATCTTCGCCGATGAGATTTACGATAAAATTTTATACGATGATGCAGTGCATTATTCAATTGCCGCATTGGCACCCGATTTATTTGTCATTACCATGAGTGGCCTATCAAAAACTTATCGAGTTGCAGGTTTTAGGCAAGGCTGGATGGCGCTTTGTGGCCCTAAAAACCATGTAAAAGGCTATATTGAAGGCTTAAATATGCTAGCTTCAATGCGTTTATGTGCTAATGTGCCATTACAACATGCTATTCAAGGAGCGCTAGGAGGTTACCAAAGCATCAATGAATTTATTGTTCCTGGAGGTCGCTTATATGATCAATGTATGTTGGCATGGCGTTTACTTAATGAAATCCCTGGGGTTTCATGTACTAAACCACAAGGTGCCTTGTATCTATTTCCAAAATTAGATCAAAAAAAATTCAACATCCATAACGACCAAAAACTCGTATTAGATTTTTTGTTACAAGAAAAAGTATTACTTGTACAAGGAAGCGGCTTTAATTGGCATAAACCGGATCACGTTAGAATTGTTGCTTTGCCTCATTCAGGTCAACTTGAAGACGCTATTGGAAGATTTGCTCATTTTCTATCTTCCTATAAGCAATAAATCGCTCATTGATTAATCCCCAGTTTCTGCTGGGGTAATTTTAATAGCTCAGCCAAAATAGATTTATAAAACCATATTTAACATTGTCTTTTTATTGTGTAAAATACGGCTTATCTTCCTGTTTGAAACTTTGGATAGGCTACACTAATTAGTACCAGTTTTATAAGGTCATTGTTATGATAGACTAAAAATAAAAGAAGGTAACAACAATGACAATCGATTCATCGCGAAGAACAAAACGTAGCTTTACTAACGAGTTCAAAAAACAAATGGTCATGCTATATCAAAATGGTAAAAAACGTGTGGATATCGTCTCAGAGTATGACCTCACCAAGTCAGCATTAGATAAGTGGATAACGCAGTACCAAACTACTGGCTCATTCATCGCAAAAGATAATCGTCGAACTGAAGAGAACGAACTTATCGCGCTACGCAAAGAGAATAAACGCTTGTTAATGGAGAATGATATCCTAAAGCAAGCGGCGTTGATAATGGGAAGAAAATCGAGTTAATTTTACATAATAAGCATTGATACAGCTTACGTGCATTATGTCGATGTTTAAATGTAACCCGAAATCGTTTCTATTATCAACGGCAATTGACGCAGCAACCACAAGATATATCGCTGAGTGAAATAGTGGGTGAAATTTTTAATAATAATTATCAAGCTTATGGTACAAGGCGTCTGCAAGCAGAGCTGAGAAAGCAAGGCATAACCGTGTCTCGACGCCGAATAGGTCGAATCATGGCGAAAAATGGCTGGGTTTCGAAATACACCTGTAAAAAAGGTCGTTAAGTCGCAAAGGCTGTCCTTATGATAACGCAATTGCAGAAAGCACATTTAAAGCAGTGAAAACAGAATTTGTGTCAAATACTATTTTTGATTCACTGGCGCAACTTAAGTTGGAATTTAATCACTATGTGGATTGGTTTAATTATAATCGACTTCATTCAACATTAAATTACCAGTCGCCGATTGAATACAAAAGAGATCAATGACCTTATCTTTTTGGTACTAAAAAGTGTGGACATACCGATTTGATATTGTTGATCCATAAATATTATTGTTAATAAAGGCTGATTAATTTTTAAATAAATACGTAAAGTCCAAATACAGAATCAAAAAAACGATCATATTTATTGCTTATTTTTAATAATTATTTTTTTTAATCTTTTAATTTCATTAATTAATTTGGGAATATCTTGTCGTGCGTGTGCAATAAATTCTTGATCATCTATTGTTCCACCAATAAGTTCAATATTTTTTCCACGATTACATTCAGTTCCTGTGAGAATAAAATTTGAGCCACTAGTATGATCTCTACCTTCTACATATGATATCCATGGCCCTTTTGTTGCTTTTTTACATCGCTGAATTATTAGATTCAATTCATCATCTGATATTTTATTGTCATCTTGCATTAATGATTCCTTTTGAGGTTTGATTTGGCTGATAGATTCTTATGAGTAGGTGTCATGAATCATCAGATTGCTTCGTACATACCTATATTATTTTGTTATTTCGGTAATATTGTTGTCTATATTGGTCTGGCGATAACTTACCTTCAGTTGTGGTGTATACGATTATAATAAATTTAAATATATTCATAATATTGTTAGCCAGATTCGTCATTGTAGTAACAACATGAATAATATATGTTTTGAGTGTATAAGAAAAGCTCAACGACCTTATTATCGCAATAATTTGTCTATCGACTAATGCTTTGCCTAGGCTCAAATTATCAACAGTAAATTTTTATCAACTTACCGTAATGTGTTGCTTGCTATTCTTGATAATTTTACTTCTAGTTGTTAATGGATTTTAATTATGCTTTCATCAATAAATTTTCATTATAAATATTGTATATAATGAATAAATTTATATATTTTAATTAATGTACTTTTCTGACCGTAGATTAAAACATAGGTAAATCATACTTTAGTAGTTAAATTTCTTGGTATATTTCGCTAGGGATGCCAAAAACTTGCATTCTGTATAAAGTAGCTTTTAGTATGTTGTTATGTATTTGTTTATTGTGAATTCGACCTGTATTCAAAATTAGTAAAGTCACGGATAGCTCACTTTAATAATAACTATTTTTCCGTTCAGAAATGAGATACAAAACATACTAATTTTTTATCTAAAAAAACAAATTATCCTACTTTGTGTGTGGGTTTCATTTTGCATCTTGGCCTATTTATCGGTATAGTGGTATTATCATTGTTGTTTGGTTATAAATCATAAATATAAACGCCATGTCTGTTTATCAGAAAATTATTGTGATTGTTTTTGTTGGATTAATAAAAATTAGTTTTTTATATGCTAATGATAATCAGCAACTTCAATCTTTACGTCACGCTATTGAAGAACAAGAAAAGCGTTTAGCACAACAAAAAGAAGAGCGTAATAAGTTAGTCAATAATCTTAAAGAACAAGAAACCAAAATAGCTAATCTTTTAACCTCAATTGAAAAGAATGATTTATCACTTAAGAAACTCGATCAAGAAATCAACAATTTGATTGGACAAATTGATATATTAACTATAAAACAAAAACATCAAAGAATTATATTATCAAAGCAGCTCGAAAGTGCATTTAAACTAGGCAAAACAACTGGTTTGGAGTTAATTTTTTCGGGCGAAAAAAGCGAACGTAATGATCGTATAATTGCTTATTACCGCTATATTAATCAAGCACGGCAACAGCAAATTCACAATCTTCAAGATACTCAAACCCAATTGACCGAGAAGAGAATTGAGTTACAAAAGAAACAAGCTTTGCATAAAGAATTACAAATTAGACAGAAAGAACAACAAGTAGGACTTGAAAAAAAACGTCAAAATCGACAAAACACGATAACTTCTCTTGAATCATTGATGCAATTAAATCAACAAAAATTAACCGATTTGCGTAATAATGAAGCTAAACTACAGGCTAAAATTGCTCAAGCTGAACGTAAAAATAGACGTATTGCAGAAGAAGAAGCAAAACAAGCAAAATATATTGAAGAAAAGCAGAATAATTCTCGTTATACTCCTAATCCTGATGAGCTAGCATTAATGGCTCGCGTAAGTGGTATTGGTAAGCCACAGCATCAGTTTAATTGGCCTGTAAATGGTAATATTGTGCATCAATTTGGAGAATCACTCCAAGGTGAGCTACGTTGGAAAGGGATGGTGATTAATGCTACAGATGGTGCTCAAGTTAAAGCCATTGCCGATGGACGGGTCATCTTGGCAAGTTGGTTACAAGGTTATGGTTTTGTTGTTGCATTAGATCATGGTAAAGGTGATATGAGTTTATATGGTTATAACCAACGTATTTTAGTTGAGGTGGGTGATAAGATTCATATTGAACAACCTATTGCATTGGTTGGTTCAAGTGGTGGGAAAAACATATCTGCTTTATATTTTGAGATTCGCCGTGATGGTAAGGCACTTGATCCGAGAGAGTGGTTAAAGTAATGCGTCGTTTTATTAACCTTTTTTTTATCATTTTCTTGGCGTTAAATTCCAACTATGTATGGGCTGCAAAACTTGCAATAGTTATTGATGATTTTGGCTATCGCCAACATAATGAAGAGCAAATAATTTCATTTTCTCCTAATATTACTATTGCAGTTTTACCAAATTCGCCTAATGCTAAACGTATTGCAACTATAGCCCATAATAATGGTAATGATGTGTTAATTCACTTACCTATGGTTCCATTAGGTAAACAGCCTCTGGAAAAAGACACTCTATTTCCTTCTATGGATGAAGCTGAAGTGAACCGAATAGTGAAAAATGCTGTTGAACGAGTGCCTTATGCCATTGGAGCTAATAATCATATGGGAAGTTTGATGACATCAGATCTTACTGGTATGATAAAAGTTATGAAAGCATTAAGTCAATATTCGATGTTTTTTTTAGATAGTAAAACAATCGGTAAGACTCAAATAAAAAAAGCTGCTAGCTACTATAACATCCCAGTATTAACGCGTGATGTATTTTTAGATGCTCAACAAAAAGAAAGTGCTATTAGCTTGCAATTTGATTTGGCTGTAAAATTGGCTCGAAAAAATGGTGTTGCTATTGTTATTGGCCATCCACATCCACAAACGATTAATATATTAAAACAGAAGCTTGCAAATTTACCTTCAGATATTGAACTGATTAAGATAAGTCAATTAATTACGGCAATACCAGCTTCAGTTAATCATAAAACTACACTAAAAGACATTTTTGGAAAATGTAAAAAACGCATTGAGGAAATATCGAATTTTAAAATTGAAGAAGAATAGTCATTACTTTTTTTCTAAAGTTCGGTGGCGAATTTTTACTTGTTTGTTTTGTGCTTTAAAAAATGAGGCCAATTGTTCAGCAATGAAAACAGAGCGATGTTGACCACCAGTACATCCAATAGCAATGGTTAAGTAACTGCGGTTGTTTTTTTCTAATAAAGGTAGCCATTGATTTAAGTAATTGGCAGTCTGATAGATAAAATTGGATACTTCATTGTGTTGTAATAAATATTCTTTTACCGGCTCATCTAATCCTGTTAATGGGCGCAAATTCACTTCCCAATGCGGGTTAGGTAAAAACCTGACATCAAATACAAAATCAGCATCAACGGGTAAGCCATGTTTAAAGCCAAATGATTCAAAAATAATGGTTAATTCACGCTCTTTTTTACCTAAAATACGTGATCTTAATATGTCTGATAGTTCATGTACTGATAGGTCATCGGTATTTATAACTAGGCTTGCGTTTGATTTTAAAGGTTCTAGATATTTTTCTTCAAGATCTATTGCTTCTTCAAGGGAATAGTGTTGATTGGTTAATGGATGTATTCGTCGTGTTTCACTATAGCGTCGAATTAACGTATTACGACTACAATCGAGGAAAAGTATTTCAGGTGTCACCGATTCGGGTAAACGTTGAAATATATCGTTATTAAAATCAAATTGTTCCGGCAAATTTCGAATATCAATGCTAACAGCAACTGGAGTGTTGTGGTTTTTTAATGAGTTGGCTAATTGAGGTAATAAAGCAACTGGGATATTATCAACACAATAAAATCCCATATCTTCTAGAGCGCGTAGGGCGATTGATTTTCCCGATCCAGAGCGACCACTTACTATCATTATAATCACAATATTAACTCCAATATCATTAATGTATTAAGTATATACTGTTTACTTCTTGATATGCAATTTCGAGTATAAATAAGTTTGCTAAGCAGTTTTAATTTTTTCAATCAATTGTTTTAGAGCTTGACCTCGATGTGATATTTGGCTTTTTTGTTCTTTTGTTAGCTGTGCTGCGGTGCACCCCAGTTTTGGTACATAAAAAAGTGGATCATAGCCAAATCCCCCATCACCTTGTTCTTCATTTAAAATTAAACCGTCCCACTTTCCTAAACAAATGATAGGTGTAGGGTCGTTTTCGTGTCTCATAAAAACTAACGCACAATAAAAATAAGCGGTGCGTTTTTCTTTTGGGATATTTTGTAGTGCTTTAAGTAATTTTTGATTGTTACTTTTGTCGTTACCGTGTTCACCAGCATAACGAGCAGAATAGATCCCAGGTTGTCCTCCAAGTGCATCGACCGCTAAGCCTGAGTCATCAGCAATGGCCGGTAGTCTAGTTAATTTGGCAGTATGTCTTGCTTTTAAAAGTGCATTTTCAATAAATGTTAAACCTGTTTCGTCGGCATCCGGTACATTAAATTGGCTTTGTGCAATAATATCAAAACCGGCATTAGCGAGTAATGCTTGCAATTCATTGACTTTACCTTGATTATTCGTTGCTAAAACAATTTTTTGCATTTTAATTTCCTTTATATCAGTTGGTTATCTGTTACTGATTTGAGTAGATTATATATAACGATTGCTAATTTTATATTCCTGCTTTTTTAAAAATCAGGTTCACAGCTAAACGTCATACTTTCGCCTGTTTTAGGATGGTTAATTGTTAGTAATTGAGCATGTAATAGCAACCTTTTTGACATAGCAAAGGCTTCAGGGTGGGCATAGAATTTATCGCCTAAAATAGGGTGACCAATGGCTTGCATATGTACCCGTAATTGATGTGATCGCCCAGTAAAAGGGAATAATTTCACTCGAGTTGTGTTGTCAGGATTGCGTGAAATAACTTGATATTCTGTCAGCGCATGTTTGCCATTTTCTAAATCGACCATTTGCCTTGGTCGATTGGGCCAATCACAAATTAGTGGTAATTCAACACGACCAGAATCTTGTTCAAGATGCCCATGCACAACAGCAATATAGGTTTTTTTAGGAATACGTTCACGAAATTGTTTTTTTATCTCTCGATCGGCGAGTTTAGAAAGTGCGGCAACCATGATACCACTGGTTGCCATATCTAACCGATGCACGGATTCGACGTAGCTATATTTTTGTTGCAATCGGTGAATAATACTATCAATAAATTGAGGTTTATTGCCCGAAACCGACAAAATACCCGGTTGTTTATTTACAACCACAATATGGTCGTCTTGATGCAAAATTGATAGCCAAGGTTCAATAGGTGGGTGGTATTCCAAAAGCATTTATGTGTGACGTTTGTAAAATAAAATTATCACACATTCTAACAAACTCAACAAAAAGTGCTAGTTTTATAAATAAAGTCATTTACTCCAGATTGAATTTTTTGAGGATAAAAAGAACTGAGATATTAATACAGCCAAGCCAACAATAAAATAGCAAGCAAAAATAATAATCATCCATTGTGACATTTCAATTGTTAGAAATGTCCAAATTTTATCGGCACATGAACCATAAGCATTAAACAAACTAGGAAACCACGAATCTAATGGTAGCCAAGTAGGAAATTGTACGTTAATTGAGCAAGTATCATTTAGGTTAGGTTCAAATTGTAGATGAGCATGAAATGTTGCTAATGAAAAGCCTTTATAGGCGCTAAAAAGCCAAATGAAAATACCTATTAATCGAACAAAAATGTTGCGAGGAGCAATTATTCCAATAATGCTAGCCAACATGATACCAAAAATAGCGCAACGCTGATAAATGCAGAGAGTACAAGGCGCAAGCCCTAAACCATGTTGAAAATAAAGTGCGGTTATTTCAAAAGTAAAAGTAGAAAAGAACAATAAGAACCAAGCCAATCTAGCTTGTGAGTATTGATTAAGCAATGATAACATACTATTTTATTCCCTCAGATTTCGCTATAATCTTTCTTCTTTAATTATATTGAATATAATCTATCTTATTTTTACTACGATAGTGTAGTTTATTTTTGAGTAATGTAAAACGATTTTATTTATTGACGGCGGATTAATCATTCCTTATGCACTCAACGGTTCCACATACAAAACTACAAGTCTCATTTGTTACTATTTCTGAGGAAAATGCGACACAGCGTATTGATAACTTTTTAATCACCTATTTAAAAGGTGTGCCAAAAAGTATGATTTATCGCATTTTAAGAAAGGGTGAGGTTCGTGTTAATAAAAAACGGATTAAACCTGAATATAAATTAAATATTGGCGATGAAATTCGTATTCCTCCTGTTCGTATGACTGAAAAACCCACGCCAGAGATTTCGACCAAGCTTAATAAAGTCGCTGATTTAGAAAAGGCAATCATCTATGAAGATGAGGTAATGTTGGCAATTAATAAGCCATCAGGTATTGCTGTTCATGGTGGTAGTGGCTTAAGTTTTGGCGTGATTGAAGGATTACGCGCCTTAAGACCTGAAGCGAAATTTTTGGAGTTGGTGCATCGCATAGATCGCGAAACATCGGGAGTGTTATTGATTGCTAAAAAACGCTCAGCACTAAAAGCATTACATGAGCAGTTGCGCCTTAAGCAAATGCAAAAAAATTATTTGGCGCTTGTTAAGGGGAATTGGCCTTCTGAATGTAAAGTGATACAAGCCCCACTGCTTAAAAATGTATTAAAAAGCGGTGAGCGTGTGGTGAAGGTTGATAAAGAGGGTAAACCTTCTGAAACGCGCTTTAAAGTTGAGGAGCGTTTCAATTTTGCCACTTTGATTAAAGCTAGCCCTGTTACTGGGCGTACACACCAAATTCGCATACATACTCAATACGCTAGTCATCCAATTGCTTTTGATGATCGTTATGGCGATAGACAATTTGATGCGTTATTAGCTGATACTAAGCTTAATCGTTTATTTTTACATGCAGCAAGTGTAAGGTTTATTCATCCTAAAAGTTTGCAAGAGATGCAATTAAATGCACCAATGGATGATGTTTTGCAGGCTTGCTTGTCGTATCTAAGAAAAGATAAATATCCTGGATTCAAACATGAAGTGCAATTTTAAACACGGTGGAGTGAAGAAAGTAGAAAGGTGATTTATACTAGCACCTTCGCACCACCACAGTTTGGAGATTGCTATGTATTATAATCACCTTTCTAGGAAGGAAAGATACCAGATTTTCGTATTATTACAAGCCGGAAAGAATAAAAAAGAGATAGCCCAGCTACTTAATAGACATCCTTCGACAATAAGTCGAGAGATAAAAAGAAACTCAAAACCTAATCAAGCCTATCAAGCACATGATGCGGTAACCCTAGCTAGGAAAAGGCGAAAAAACAGCGGTAATGGTAAGCCAATAGAGTCTTCGGTATGGCGCCAAGTTGAAAAATACCTCATGCTTTATTACAGCCCAGAGCAGATTGCTGCACGTTTAAAGAAAGTCAGCGTCCAATCAATCTATAACTATCTTTATCAAAATAAAGCGCGCTATGAACAATTCAAACCTTATCTAAGACGAAAAGGCAAAGCCTATAGGCATTGTAAGGCACCGAGTATTAAAGAAGGAGACCGCCGATATAAACGGTCAATTAAACAACGTCCAAGTTATGTAGAAAGCCGGAAAACGCGAGGACATTGGGAGGGAGATACGATTATTAGCCGTAAAGACAAGCAAGCATTGGTGACATTAGTTGAACGCAAAACAGGGCTAGTATTAATTGGGCGCCTCAATCA
>NZ_LZHR01000123.1:0-366 GCF_001690675.1 Gilliamella sp. Occ4-3 | reverse complement strand
TTTAAATTGATCAGTATTTAAATCTACTATTTCGGACATACAACTTAAATCATCCCAAACAGTAAATCGGGCAATATAAATATCATTTTCAAAATCGATAACGATACTTTCTGATAAATCATTTTGATGATAATCAGAAGAGTAGTTAGTATTTTTAGATATCCAAAATTTAAATTTATTTAACATTTTGATTGTATTTTTACATTAATTTTTTCTATCTTAACACGAATGTTACTTGCTTTAGGCATTTCAGGCACAAGAAATCCTTTACTTTACGCTAAGCCTTCTAAACAATTTAATCCTACTTTTTTGCCCATCTTTCATTTGAAGGAGTTATAAATTTTTTAAAAATATCAAATCCAACAT
>NZ_LZHR01000122.1:0-331 GCF_001690675.1 Gilliamella sp. Occ4-3 | reverse complement strand
ATATTCAAACAGCGGTGTAATCAGCTGCGATGTACGAATATCAATACGTTCCAGTTTGCTACGGTCGATTTCTGGCAGGTTGAGGAAGAAATCGTAATTGATTTTCTCTTCTTCGACATGTTCCAGGCGAGACATCATATTGATGGCTTTAATCTCTGGATTCTGACGGTCTTTCGCCGGGCAAACTTCGACGCACAGGTTACAACCGGTGCAATCTTCCGGTGCCACCTGCAAGACATATTTCTGCCCGCGCATATCACGCGATTTCACATCCAGCGAATGCAGGCTGGCAGGGGCGTTTTCCATCGCTTCAGGCGGCACCACTTTTGCG
>NZ_LZHR01000121.1:0-42442 GCF_001690675.1 Gilliamella sp. Occ4-3 | reverse complement strand
GATTTTGTATGACTGTTTTACTTGTCAAAATCAGATGTTAAATAGATAATAACATTATGAAAAGATGAAATTTATCTTTTCTATAAGATCAAATTATTGTTCCAAACTTTATTTTTTATTTAAAATAGAATTCAAAGTAATTAAATAATAAGTGAATATAGAAATAAACAATTAAGGAAAGAAATAATGGGTGTAGCTCCAAGAAAAAAATTAGCCAGTACAGAAGAAAAAGACTATTCGGTTAGACAACGTGAAAAAAAAGCAAAAGTAGAAACTCCACTTGCTAATATTCAAGAAAATACTTTTTTTAAAGTTATTTTTTCAGATAGCCTTTCACTGGAACAAAAAGTAGAAGAAGTTACTAATATTTTAGAATTTTCTGACAATAAGGAAATTGATCGGGTAAAAATTCAAGAATTTGATACATTTAAAGAATATCTTCAATCAATTTCTGAAGAGATGTCTAAACAACGTATTGAGATGACTGATACCGAAGTATTTGCTGAATTACAACGAGTGTATGCTGATTTTAATAATGATCTTAATGATTTTATCGAAAAAATAAAACCACTTACCGAACTCACCGATGCTTTATATAACTTACGCCAAAATGGTGAAACCCGAAATGCATTAGCTCAAATTAAAGCCGATCAAGAATGGGACGAAGAAAAAGTAACGCAAAAAGCAAATGTGCAAAGTGAAATTGTTAGTATTGAAAAACAAATATCTGAATTAAAAAAAGAAATAGAGTTATTACAACAGGATAAAAAGTTTTTTGGCCTAGGGAAAATTAAAGCCGCATCAAAAGCTAAAATTGTGACTAATGAAGAAAAAATAGCTCAATTAAATCAACAAATAAAAAACAAAAATAAAGAATTAGATGATATTCAGATAGAAATTACAAAGCGTCACGAGCAACGCTCTGAATCAATCGATGTTGAAAAATTAAAAGAGTTGCTAAATTTAACTTCAGAACAGCATACATTACGTCAAGCAGATATGGTTGAATCGGCATTAAAATTTGTGAATCAAGGTAAAGAGCGTTTTGGTGCAATTCGTAATCATCTTGAAAAAATGGTTAAACAAATTGAAGGACTTAGTGACAATAATGGCAATATGATACAAATTTATGCCATTATGAACGAAGCGACCAAAAAAGTAGAGAAAGTCCATCGTGAACGTAGACAAGAGCTTGAGAGTAAAGATGTTGGTGATAATTTGTTAGAGTCAATGAAGCTTGATGAAACACGCCGTAATTTGGATGAACACATTGATACTGTATCCACAGCAACTGTCGATACTATGCAAACCTATGGTGAATTAACAACTGAAGCTATTAAAATTCGTAATATGCAAGCAGCAACCAAAAAACAAGTTGAAAGTGCAAGAGCAATGCATTCAAGAGGCATCGCATCGGTTGCTTCACAACTCAGTGTTGTTGTAACAGCAGTTAACTCAGCTGCAATTAATGAAGCACAATCAATGGCCGGTAATACTTTAGCCGAAATGACTCGAGTAACAAATGACATTGCTAAAAATGAAGCTATTCGAATTGCAACTGGTCGTGATGAAATTAATAATGATTTAGAAGCAATGCTACAAAATTTAGCGGAATTTGGTGATACCCAAAAAGAAGCGACGGAAATCACCCGTGCGGCACTAGAAACAATGCGAGCAAATTTGGAAGAAATTGAAAAAATGTCCAAAGATGTTCAAAGTGATACACGAGAATTTATTGCGGTGACAGGTGATGTTTTATCAGAAAAATCTGAAACCAAAAAAGATAGCTCACATACTACTTCACCCTTTAAACTATAACAAAGGAATGCACAATGTATTTAGTTAGAGGGCGTGAATATTTAGCGCAATACCCTAATTTTACTTTAGTAGGAAGAGAACATGATTTAGAGAGAATATCGTCTATTCTCATACGAAAATCATCAAATTCTCTTTTGTTGACAGGTCCCGCAGGTGTAGGTGTTTCAATGCTTACCCTTGGTTTACAAGCGGCTAAAAATAATCCAGATACGCCATTTGATTTGATTGTAAAAAAATTATTTTGGTTAAATTGTGATGCTCTTTTTTCTAGCGGTGATAGTACTAAAATAAATAATGAGTTTCAAAGTATTTTAAAAAAGCTAATGCAAACTCCTGAGTCAGTGCTGATTATTACTGATACGGCTAATTTTTTAGAAGCAGCACATAATACAGGTAATGCTCATTTTATTAATGCTCTAAATAACGCCGATAAATCAAATAATTTTCAAGTTATCCTCGAAGTTCGTGATGATAAACTTAGTAGTGTGCTAAAGGCTAGCACGAATATGCCTGAACTTTACACACTTTACGATGTCAAAGAACCTACTGGGGATAATTTAAATTCTATTGTTACTACTGTTGCAAAGGAGTTATCTGCATACCACAAAATTGAAGTGGATAAAGATGCTATTGATGAAGCGATACATTTAACCTGTAAATATCGTGATAGTTTAGGTTTAGGTGGGGCACAGCCTCAACGTGCTATTTCATTACTTGATCGTGCACTTGCTAGTTATCGTCAACTTACACATAAACAGCATCCAAAAATTGCTGAGTTAATGGGTAAGATCGAAAAAAGTAGCTGTGAAACAGAACAATATGATTTGCGACAGCAGCTTGAACAATGGCAGCAAGATTGGCTGAATTTAAAGTCTGAAATTAGCAAAACATATCAATATCAACGTGATGCTGAAACGTTACGCTTCAAACTGCAAGATGAAATTACCCAGTTACAAGAAGAAGAGGACAACAATAATAAAGATTCAGAATCAGTTGCTATAAAAACATTTGCACAGTTAACAGCTGGAGGATTTGACTCACCAGCAGTTGCTAAATTAAAGGAAAAAATTCGACAAATTGATGCAGAAATTGCACAAAATAATGAACAGCACCAAAAATTGGTGATGCTAGCCAATAAGGATTTGCGACTAAGTCGCCAAGAAGTGATCGCCGAATTTAGTAAAGTTTCAGGTATATCAGCAAACAAATTAGATGAGAATGAAGTTAAAAACTTGATTAATTTGGATGCAAATTTATTATCGCGAATCTTTGGCCAAGATAACATTGTAAAACATGTAGCCAATTCGGTGAAGGTTGCTAAAGTTGACACGCTTGAAGAATCAGGCCCTGCAATGTCTTACCTATTTTTAGGTCCATCTGGTGTAGGTAAAACTGAAATGGCCAAAGCTTTAGCGGAATATGTTTACGGTGACGAAAAATCGTTGGTTCGTTTTGATATGTCAGAATATATGGAAAAACATGCAGTTGCTAAATTAATTGGTGCACCTCCAGGATATGAGGGATTTGAAGCAGGTGGAATTTTAACAAACTCAGTTAGAAAAAAACCAGTTGGAATCTATTTATTTGATGAGATTGAAAAAGCACATCCTGATGTCTTTAATATCTTTTTACAGATCTTATCGGACGGACGATTAACCGATAATGTAGGTCGAACTGTCGATTTTTCTGATATTATGATTATTATGACCTCAAATATTGGACAATCTTACTATTTGGATCCTAATCTTTCTGACGAAGCTGCATGTGAATTAGCGACAAATGAACTGAATAATACTTATCGTTCAGAACTACTTAATCGTTTTAATGGACGAGAAAATATTCTTCATTTTAAACGCCTACCAATGGAAGTTATTGAACGGATTATTCGTCGAGAAATTGACAAATTAAATCAATCATATAGTCATCGTGGCTACACTATCGAAATAAAAGATTCTTGTATCAGTACATTCTGTCACGATCATTATGATATCATTCGTGGTGCCAGAGGATTGCCGGGTTATATAAAAACCAATGTTAGACCATTTATTGTTAATCATATTTTGCAGAATCCTCATGATCAAGGAGTGTTTAAAGCAATTTATAACCAGCAGACACATAGTTTTGATATGGAATTTTATAAAAATTAAAGGAAGATAAGATAGAGTTAGTTTTCTGTAACCTTTATTAAGTAAAGTAATTGGTTTCGGACGTTATTTAAATTTGGATAAAATATATCAATCAATAAAACGTTCGAAACCTAACAGTATAAAAAGTATTTTTATTTGAAACATTAAACAGAAAGATGTTGATAAAGAGTTATTACACCAACAAAAATAAGTACTAACCCGCCTAAAAGCTCAGCCTGTTTACCAATTAAACAGCCAATTTTATTACCCAATAATAACCCAATAGTAACCATTGTACAGGTAGCGAGTCCAATCATTGATGCAGCAAAAAAGATATTAACACTTGCTAATGCTAAGCCAACACCAACGGCAAATGCATCTATACTGGTTGAAATTGCTGTGAAAATTAGCATTAGAAAAGATTTTTTTGATGATGTTAATTCATCTTCTTGGCAATTTCCATCTGATTGTTTCTGGCTGTTATATATCATATTAATGCCTAAAAATAGCATGACAGCAAATACAACCCAATGATCCCATTGTTCAATATATTGCAATGCAATATAACCAACTAACCAGCCAAGCAATGGGGTAATAGCCTCAACAACACCAAATAGAATACCAATTTTGAATGCGCCTAAAATTGGTGTTGATTTAAGTGAAATCCCACGACAAACGGCGACAGCAAAGGCGTCGGTTGACATTGCTAGTGCTAATAATAAAATAGCCCAAAAATTCATGACATATACTCTTGCTTATAATTATTAAAAATTTATTACTATTATAATAATGGGTGATGATTTATTTATTTGTTACTGAAAATAGATAATTTGCTATTTTTTTATCACCTTTATTTTTATAAAGTTCAGCTGTTTTTATAACGTTGTCTCTACGATTAGCATCATATTGAAAAAGTTGCTTAAACATTAAGTCAGCTATTTTTTTATCATTATTTTGGATTGCACAATAACCATATTGTTCATAAGCATCAGCTTTCCAACGATGACGATCGAACTCAATACTCTGTTCAAATTGTTTTTTTGCTTCTTGATAACGATCTCGACCACATAAAAAAGAACCATAATGGACATGATATAATCCATTACCTGGTTGCATTAGAGTAATACGTTTGTAAATCATCTCGGCTTCGTTGTATTCACCAACATGTTGATCAAACATTGCCATGGCTAACATCACTTGGGGATTATTTGGAGAGTATTGTGCAGCTAATTTTAGATTATAATGCGCTATTTTAATATTTTCTTCTGACTCATTTGCTTTAGCAAGATATCCTAATCCAAGTCGCATTCTAGCCAAAGCGGCTTTTTCTGGATCAAATTCATTGTTGTTTTTCATTTGGCAACCTGCGAGTACTATCATCAAAAAATAGCTAGATATAACTAACAACTTCTTCATCTATCTTTCCTTTTTATAAAGTTTTATCCTTATGCTGTTTGTTTAACAAGGTTCTGCCTTTTATAAAGAGTCCTTTTAGTGCGGTCAACAACTTCACCAGCTAGCTGGCCACATGCAGCATCGATATCATCCCCCCGTGTTTTACGAACTATTACGGTAAATCCATATCCCATTAATGTTTTCATGAAGCGATCAATTCGTGTATTTGAACATCTTGAATAAGGCGCACCAGGGAACGGATTCCAAGGAATTAAATTAATTTTGCTAGGTACATTTTTTAGGAATTGAGCAAGCTCATGAGCATGTTCAACGCCATCGTTAATTTGATTAAGTAATACATATTCAATAGTTACTTTTCCGTGATTTGCGTTTGAAGACGAAAGATAACGCAGAATTGAATCACGTAGCATAGACATATTGTATTTTAGGTTAATTGGCATAATTTCACTACGAATTGTATCATTAGGTGCATGAAGTGATATCGCTAGCGCCACATCAATCATACCGGCTAGCTTATCTAAAGCGGGAACAACTCCTGATGTCGATAGTGTTACACGCCTTTTTGATAAACCATAGCCAAAATCATCTAACATAATTTCCATAGCTGGTGCAACATTAGATAAATTAAGTAGCGGTTCACCCATACCCATCATAACTACATTAGTAATGGGCCTATCTGCTAATTTTCCGGTGACACCAATTGCATTTGATGCACGCCATACTTGGCCAATAATTTCAGAAACGGTTAAATTACGATTAAATCCTTGTTGGGCAGTAGAACAAAATTTACACTCTAATGCGCAACCAACTTGAGATGAAACACATAATGTTGCACGATCACGTTCAGGAATATAAACAGACTCAATCAGTTGGTTATTACCAACATCAAGTGCCCATTTTATTGTGCCATCAGAAGAACGCTGTTCTATGGCAATCTTCGGAGCTTTAATTTCTGCTAAAGTCTTTAGTTGTTCACGTAGTTTTTTATTGATATCGGTCATTTGATCAAAATTATCTACACCAAAATGATAGATCCATTTCATTACTTGATCAGCTCGAAACGGTTTTTCACCAAGTGATATAAAAAACTCTCTTAATTGTTGGCGTGTGAAGTTTAGTAAATTTATTCTTTCGTTTATGGAATTAGTTGTATTAAGATTCATTGTATTGGCAGCGTCTAAACAATTTCCAGACGTATTAGATGTAGATGTTGTTAACATAAGGCCTCGTTTTTACACATTATGGCTATTTCATTTTTTAGGAAAAGGATTATACTGTTTTTAACTTAATCTGGCTATATAGAATATTGGCAATGCTTGAAAGATGAAAAAATCAACGATGTTAAAAAAAATAGGTGGTTTAACTTTAAACTTATCTTTACTTCTATTTCCTACTTTTACCATGGCACAACAGATCACATTAAATAAACTGATTGGACAGTTTGACGAAAAAAAAGATAATGGTTTTATTGCGTTAGACTCAACTATACTACCTGTTAATAAAAAAGGGATGTATCTACAAAAAGAGCCAACCGAACAACTTATAAAAGCCTACAATGATTTTAAAAAAGTTCATCCAGATGTTCCTTTTATCATAGTAAGTGCAACGCGGAATTACACTTACCAAAACGGTATTTGGCAGCGGAAATGGGATGCTTTATCAGCTAAAATAAATGATCCAGAAAAAATTGCTGAAGAAATTCTAAAATTTTCGTCAATGCCTGGCACATCAAGGCATCATTGGGGAACAGATATTGATATTACCAGCGTTTCATCAAAATATTTTAAGTATGATAAAAAAGGCATCATTTTATACAAATGGCTTCAAAAAAATCTGCCTAAATATGGATTTTGCCAAGCTTTTAATGAAGGACGCAAAGGAGGATATCAACCTGAAGAATGGCACTGGTCATATAAACCTATTGCTAGCCAATATATTGACCAATACAAAAATATATTGGAAAGTGATCCAGAAGTTATTATGAGATCTTTAAGTTTTATAGGGCGCGATAAAATCAAGCTGGAAAGCCTAGTTAAAGAGTATGTATTAACGGTGAATGCTGATTGTTATTAATATATTTTTATTATTAATGTTTTCTCCAATAAGGCAAACATATTGTTACAATAAGGCCTCCACCATCACGATTAGTTGCTTGGATAGTACCGTTATGCATAATGACGGTCTTTCTGGCAATTGCTAGTCCTAGACCATAACCTTTACCTAATTGTGGAGACTGAATACGGACAAATGGTTCAAAAATACTTGATAACTTATTTTCTTCAACACCAGGACCTCGATCTTTAACTTCAATTTGTAAATACTTACCTGTTTCTTTTAGTGAAACTTCTACGGCTTGCTCAGCTTTTGAAAAGCGAATAGCATTTCGGATAATGTTTTCAATAGCACGACGTATTTGTTCTGAATTACCTTTAACAATTGGATGAGTAATAGATGATAAAGTAAAATGTACTTCAATTAACTGGTGATTAGCTTCATAATTAGCATCATTGATTACTACACTTATTAAGTCTTTTAAATCAAAATATTCATCAGTGCGATTATTCATTTCAGCACGAGAATAATTTAGAATTTCGCCAATTAACTGATCTAAACGTTCTGACTCTAACTCTATTCTAGCTAAAGATGTATCAATATTTTGTTTATTTTGTTGAGCAAGTCCAATTGCTAGTTGCAATCGAGCAAGCGGAGTTCTAAGTTCATGAGAAACATCATGAAGGAGAGACTGACGATCAGAAAGTAATATATTAAGTTGCTCAACCATCATATCAAAATCTTTACCTAATTCGCTAAGTTCGTCACGCCTAGGTTTTAGTTTATTGAATAATCTGACAGAAAGATCTCCCTGAGATACCTTGAAAAAACCTTGCCTTAATAACCTCATCGGTCTAGTTAAATTCCATGCTAGAAAGAGGCTAAAAACAAGTCCAACACATATACCCATTAATACGATGGGCAAGGGCATGTTGAACAATGCCTTTTTAACATGATCCTCTTTATCCTCTTTAAATGAAACAGAATAAAGAGTTCCGTCAGGAGCGACGGTCATGCGTTGATAAGCATATGTAGGTGTTTCTAATTCATCGGTTAAAATATTAACTTGATCATTCAATGGAGAAACTAATTTTATTGACAGTAACGTTCTTTCTCGCTCAGGTAAATGTGCTATGAAATTAAGCGTTTCATCTTCACCAGCTACATGTAATAACTGGGCAATCATATCGACTTTCGTGGGCATATGATTGAGAAATCTTTGATTTTTATTTTCTACATAAATAGAAAACGCAATCCAAGTCAATTGGAAGGTAAGATAAAAGATTACCCCAAACGTAATAAGTATTTTCCAGAATAATCGATGATTCATGTCAAGCCTATTTGTTTGTTAACGAATACGGTAACCGACGGCTCTAATCGTCTCTATTGTCACATCATTTTGTGCAACTTGATGTAATTTTTGGCGAATATTGCTGATATGGACATCAACACTACGATCATAAAGTTCTCTTGCTCGACCAAGCCCAATTTCAGATAATTCTTCTTTAGTTACTACTCGCTCGCTATGTTTCACTAATAAAACTAATAAATTAAACTCGGTTGATGTCAAATCAATTACTTGTCCATTCCACGTACAAAGCCGTTGAGGTAGATCTAACATTAAACCATTAAAATGATATTTTTTATCATCAACCATTTCGACCGAACGTTCATCAAAACGTCGTAAAACTGCACGTAATCTTGCTAATAATTCACGCGGATAACATGGTTTTGGAATGTAATCATCAGCACCTAATTCCAAACCCAAAACGCGATCAATATTATCACCCTTAGCAGTTAACATAATAACAGGCATATTACATTGTTGACGGATGCTTTTCAGGACATCAATACCATTAATATCTGGTAACATCACGTCTAAGATTGCTGCACGATATTTACCTGATAGCGCTTCATCAATACCATCTTTACCTAAATAAACACTTTTGATATTAAAACCTTCATTAGTCAAATATTCGCTAAGCATTTGTGATAATTCAATATCATCATCTATTAATAAAATATTTATCATAATCGCAATCGCCATTGTTATCTAATTATAGGTTTTTATATTATTGCAATAATATAAAAAAAGTCAGGTTCTTTTACTAAAATATTACATATTTTAAACTATTCCTGATTATTTAATTTACTATTAAATAATGTAAAAAGGTTTAAGATATAACTATATGTTTTAATATATCTTTTGACAATAACTATCATATTACTTTCTAATGGTTGTAAATAGGCATTATTCAATTCTTAAGTAAGATAGACTAAAATAGTCTGCTTACTTAACATTAAATGTTTCACCATTTAACATTACTAAAGTTAATATGGAGATAAAAAATGGAACAACAAGTAATATGGCAGCAATTAATTCAATTGGTAAAACATGAAGTTTTACCTGCAGCTGGTTGTACTGAGCCCATATCTTTGGTTGCAACTATTGCGATGCAACATAGTAGCAACAAAATTATTGAAAAAATTGACGCTTATGTTTTGCCTAATTTAATGAAAAATGGTACGGAGGTAACTGTGTCAGGTACCGGTATGGTTGAGTTACCTATTGCGGCTGCCATTGGTGCAATCGGTGGTTGGGTATCATGAGCCTATTGGTATGGCTATTTGTAGTATGATTGGCGATTTATCTGGTATTATTTGTGATGGCGCTTCAAACAGTTGCGCAATGAAAGTATCAACTTCAGTATCTTCTGGATTTAAAGCAGTATTAATGGCATTAAGCCAAGTTAGAGTGACAGGTAAAGAAGGTATTGTTTGTGATAGCGTGGAAACATCAATCAATAATTTTGGTGCAATTGTTAGTCAAAGTATGAAAATAATTGACACACAGATTATTGATATCATGTCGCATAAAACATAAATATTTGCTTAACGCTAAAATATTAGGCTTTTAGCGATTTTAATATAAGCAATCAGCATATTTTTTAAAAAAATTACTGGACAATGTTATTTTTTATGCGTAATATTTCGTCCTGCTTCTATGGTGGCTATAGCTCAGTTGGTAGAGCCCTGGATTGTGATTCCAGTTGTCGTGGGTTCGAATCCCATTAGCCACCCCATTTTATGAAATATAAAATCTAACGGCGAGTAGCGCAGCTTGGTAGCGCAACTGGTTTGGGACCAGTGGGTCGGAGGTTCGAATCCTCTCTCGCCGACCATTTTTAAATAAAAAGCTCGTTCATTTAGTTGAGATTTTGTTTTTCTGTTCGTTATTGTGGTTGTTTTGTCTTTTTAATATATAACGGCATGTTATTATATTCCTACCTACAAAAATTATTCTTATCTTACTTGTTTTATGGTGATATTTTGTTTTAATAGATAAAAATATCTCTTTATATAACCTCTATTTATTGGGAATAAATTATGAAAAATGTTGGTTTTGTAGGATGGCGTGGAATGGTAGGTTCTGTTCTTATGCAACGTATGGTTGAAGAACACGATTTTGATTATATTAATCCTGTTTTCTTTTCTACTTCTCAAGCAGGTCAAGCAGCTCCTATCTTCGGTGGAAAAACAGGTATATTACAAAGCGCAGATAATATTGATGCTTTAAAGGCATTAGATATTATTGTCACTTGCCAAGGTGGTGATTATACCTCAGAGATTTACGCAAAATTACGTGCAACAGGTTGGCAGGGTTATTGGATTGATGCAGCATCGACTTTACGTATGGCAGATGACGCAATTATCGTGCTTGATCCAGTGAACAAAGATAACATTGATACTGCGTTAGATAAAGGCATTAAAACCTTTGTAGGTGGTAACTGTACTGTAAGCTTAATGTTAATGTCTCTTGGTGGTTTATTTGCTGAAAACCTTATTGATTGGATTTCCGTTTCAACTTATCAAGCTGCTTCTGGTGGTGGCGCACGTCATATGCGTGAATTGCTCACCCAAATGGGGATGCTAAATGCTGAGGTGGCAAAAGAGTTACAAGATCCCCATTCTTCTATTTTAGATATTGAGAGAAAAGTGACCCAAAAAATGCGTGATGGTAGTTTACCAACTGATAATTTCGGTGTGCCATTAGCAGGAAGTTTAATTCCTTGGATCGATAAAGCGCTAGATAATGGACAAAGTAAAGAAGAGTGGAAAGGGCAAGCCGAAACCAATAAAATTTTAGGTACCAATCAAGTTATTCCGGTTGATGGGCTTTGTATTCGTATTGGAGCACTACGTTGTCATAGCCAAGCTTTTACCATTAAATTGAAAAAAGATATCAGCGTTCCTGAAATTGAAAAACTGCTTGCAGTTCATAATGATTGGGTAAAAGTCGTGCCGAATGATCGTGATCTTTCGATGCGTGAACTTACCCCTGCAGCTGTAACAGGCACTTTAACAACACCTGTTGGGCGCTTACGTAAATTGAATATGGGCAAAGATTACCTTTCAGCTTTTACTGTTGGTGACCAATTATTATGGGGGGCGGCTGAACCATTACGTAGAATGTTATGCATTTTGGCCTAATTAAAAATAAAATATAAAAAACCGATTTATCGGTTTTTTATAACAATAGATTATGGTTCTTTATCATTCAACAACGCCACTAATAGTGATCCATTAAATAAAGCTTGCTGCACTAATGCAAATGCGCCAATTGCTGAGCTATCGTTAAGGGAAGAACAAGTGATAGTCAGGTTTTTCCGTAATCCCTCTAAACTTTGAGCATTTAATGCACTATTAACAGCAGTTAATAGTATTTCGGGCGACTTGGTAAGTTCTCCTGCTAACACAATTCGTTGAGGGTTAAAGATGTTAACCATAATTGCAACTGCTCTACCAAGATTTTCACCTGCATCCTTAACTAACTTAATAGCTAGTTCATCGCCTTGATTAGCATACTGACAGATATGATATATATCACAGTTTTCTAATGTTAACTTTGATGCATAACCTTGCTCAATCATCTGTTTAGCTCGGTATTCAATTGCTTTATTTACAACTCGGTTTTCCAAGCAGCCGAAGTTACCACAATGGCAACGTTCACCTAATGTATCTACTTGAATGTGCCCAACTTCACAAGCGCTTTGATTGTGGTTTGTAAGCAACTGTTGATTAACGATAACACCAGAGCCTACCCCGCGATGTACACGGATTAAAATAGAATCATCAACATGTTGTGTTGAACCAAAATAACTTTCAGCTAATGCTAGACTTTGAATATCATTTCCTACAAAAATAGATACATTGAATTCCTTTTGCAGTATCTCGCCTAAAGCCCATTCTTCTACTTGAATATGTGGAGTGTATCGAACAATGCCATTAACTGAGTCAATCAAGCCAGGGAGTACAATAGATATTGCAACTAAATATTTTATTTTTTTGCTATTCAACTGAATAAATTCTTTAATTAATATAATTAGATAATCTTGAACTTGTTGTTGAGTAAAATTGGTAAGTGAGCATTTTTTTGACATAAGGCATTTAGCCCCTAAATCAAAAAGCTCTATTGTGACGTGAGATCGACTTAATTGTACGGCAATTGCTTGGTAATATTCAAACTTAGCTTCGATTGAAACTGCAGGCCGTCCCCCCGTTGATTGTTGTGCATCAACTTCTTTAATTAATTTTTTTTTAAGAAGTTGACGGGTTATTTTGGTAATGCTTGCAGGGGCTAATTGGCTGATTTCGGCCAATTGAATACGAGAAACAGGTGCTTGCTGAACAATCAAACGGTAAATCATTGCATAATTTAGCTGTTTGATTAATTCAGCGTTGCCAACTAAGTTCAGATAATTAAATTTCATATATTACTCAATATTTTTCATTAACTATCTGATATTCTAGCGACTCACTTCTCCATTAACAATAGTTTTAATTATTGTAAAGTCACGATTAAATACAACAAGGTTCGCAATTTTACCCTCACAAATACTACCAAGATCTTTATCCACACCGATTGCTTTGGCAGGATAAAGTGTTGCCATTCTTAATGCTTCATCTAATGCAATACCTACATATTCAACAGCATTTTTTACTGCATCAATCATAGTTAATGCTGAACCACCAAGTGTGCCATTTTCATCAATACAGCGACCATCTTTATAATAAATGGTTTTGCCTGCAAATACGCCTGATTCTAAATTAGAACCTGCAAGTAACATTGCATCAGTAACTAAAATTAAATGATTTTGTTTTATTTTGTGACTATTGCGAATATTTGCCCAACTGACATGTTGACCATCAGCAATAATGCCTACATAAACTTCAGGTTCATCATAAATTGCGCCAACTACGCCAGGTTCGCGTCCAGAAATATAAGGCATGGCATTAAATAGGTGGGTACCTAAACGAATGCCATCGTTAAATCCACGACGACAATCATCGTAGTGACCATTCGAATGCCCAACAGATACATGAATACCTGCGTTAACCAATTGCTTAATGAAATGACTTTCAACTTTTTCTGGTGCTAAAGTTATAATTTTAATTACATCAGCATTTTTACATAGAAAATCAATCATTTTTTGTGATGGTTGGCGGATAATATTTTCGTCATGAATACCTTTCTTTTCAGGATTGATGTAAGGTCCTTCAAGGTGTAAACCTAGTGCTTGGTTAGGATGCAAGGTCAAATATTCACGCATCACTTCAACTGCCTTTATCATAAATTCATCAGTTGATGTAATTAATGTAGGCAAATAGCTAGTACAGCCAGAAATAAGATTTGTGACCTGCATGGCTTCTAATGTTTCAACGCACAGTGCATCAAGCGTTTCATTAAATTGCACACCACCACAACCATTAACTTGGATATCAATAAATCCAGGTGCAACAAGTGCACCTTGTAAATTTTCAATTTTGATATCTGTAGGTAATTCGTTTTGTTTACAGACTTTTGTAATTTTATCTCCATCAATAATAACAGCGTGGTTATCAAGGATCTCATAACCTGTATAAAAACGGCAATTTGTTAATGCATACATTGAATTATCCTTTATAAAACGGTCACTTTAAGATTATCAGCTTCCATTTGTTTAAAATATTTTAGTGTTTTCACTTTAAGATCATCAGTACTTGGTTCATCACAAACAATAATTGATGCAGGATGCATTTGTAGTGCAGTGACAGTCCAAAGGTGATTAACAGACCCTTCAACACCAGCTTGTAATGCTAAACTTTTGTTATGACCACAAACTAATAAAATAACTTCCTGTGCATCCATTAAAGTTGCAACACCAATGGTTAACGCATGTTTTGGTACTTGATTCACATCATTATCAAAAAAGCGAGAATTAGCAATGCGTGTATCTTCAGTTAATGTTTTGATGCGTGTACGTGAACAAAGTGAAGATCCCGGTTCATTAAAAGCGATATGTCCATCTTGACCTACCCCCCCAACAAAGATATTAATTTTACCGTAAGCTTTGATCTTCGCTTCATATTGACGGCACTCTTGCTCAATATCTGGCGCATTACCATTTAATATATGGATATTGTTCTTATCAATATCAATATGATTGAAAAAGTTTTCGTACATAAATGAGTGGTAGCTTTGTGGATGCTCTTCTGGAATACCAACATATTCATCCATATTAAAGGTTACAACATGTTTAAAGCTGACGTTACCTGCTTTATATTGTTTAATTAATTGTTGATACATAACTAATGGTGAACTACCTGTTGGCAGCCCCAATAAAAATGGACGATCTGCGGTAGGCTTAAACTCATTAATTTTATTAACAATACGCTGTGCAACCCAGGCACCGACTTCTTGTGCATTTTCTAAGGGAATAAGTCTCATGTGCTGTTACCTCTTGTGATATAATTAAAAACTTTTTTCTTGAAATAAAATATGTTGTCTTTATTTTACTACATTAAACTAATTAATCAAAAAAAACGGTGATTTAAATCACAAAAAAAGAACAATTAATTTGCGAAGTAAAATAAATAATATAAAGTGGAATAATAATACTTAATTATCATCACTTAAAGATGTAAAATTTTATTACTTTTTATTATATACCCCTAATAACTATATGAGGTTAAACTTATGGGAATTTTAGCTTATATGCAACGTATCGGGCGTTCATTGATGGTGCCTGTAGCAGTTCTACCTGCTGCTGCAATACTACTGGGGATTGGTCAATGGGTTAGTCATATAGCGTGGATTAGTCATATAAATTTGTTTGGACTTATGGAATGGGATGCTAGTATTGTTGCTAAATTTTTAGTGACATCTGGTAGTGCGATTCTAAGTAATATGCCAATACTTTTTGCTATTGGTGTTGCTTATGGAATGTCTAAAGATAAAGATGGTGCTGCAGCACTTTCTGGTTTAGTGGGCTTTTTAATTATAACTACCTTATTATCACCAAAATCTATTGCTTTCTTTCAGGGAATTGATATAGAGGTCGTTAAAGATTGGCAAAAACTAGTACCACCAGCATTTAATAGTATCAATAACCAATTTATTGGTATTCTTGTTGGTATTATTGCAGCCGAACTTTACAATCGCTTTAGTCAGGTTGAATTGCATAAAGCACTATCTTTTTTTAGTGGAAAAAGACTGGTACCAATTGTTGTTTCAGTTGTAATGCTATTAGTTTCAGCTGTTTTATATTTTATCTGGCCAACTATTTATGACGCACTAGTTGCTTTTGGTAAATATATTAAAGAATTAGGATCTGTGGGTGCTGGTATTTATGGATTCTTTAACCGCTTACTTATTCCTGTAGGTTTACACCATGCCTTAAACTCAGTATTTTGGTTTGATGTGGCTGGAATTAACGATATCCCTTATTTCTTAGGTGGACAAACTTCTATTGATGCGGGTAATGCTATTGTAGGTATTACTGGTCGTTACCAAGCTGGATTCTTTCCTGTTATGATGTTTGGTCTGCCTGGTGCAGCACTAGCTATGTACCATACGGCTAAAAAAGGTAATAAAGATAAAACTGCATCAATCATGTTTGCAGCTTCTATTGCTGCATTTTTTACTGGTATTACTGAGCCACTAGAATTTGCTTTTATGTTTGTTGCCCCTGTGCTTTATGTTTTACATGCGATTTTAGCGGGTATCTCACTTTATATTGCAGCAGCAATGCAATGGATATGTGGATTCGGTTTTAGTGCAGGTCTGATTGATATGGTACTTCAATCTGGTAACCCGCTTTCTGTTCATTGGTATATGTTAATCCTTCAAGGTCTAGTATTCTTTGTGGTCTACTATGTAGTATTCCGTTTTGTAATTGTAAAATTCAACCTTAAAACTCCAGGCCGTGAAGATGAAGATACGACTGTTTCGTCAACTGAAAGTACCCAGAAAAAACAAGTCATTGGGGATACATCTAAACTTGCTGAACAATATTTAGCGGTTGTTGGTGGGAAAGGAAATCTAACTAACATTGACTCTTGTATTACACGTTTGCGTTTAGGTGTAAATGATTCAGAATTGGTTGATGAACAAGCAGCTAAAGCACTTGGCGCGATGGCTGTGATTAAACTCGGTAAAACAGGTGTGCAAATTATTGTAGGTACTCAGGCCGAAAAAATTGCCGATGAGATTAAAAAACTTGTTTAGTCAATTAGTATAAAATAAGAACCAAATTAAATAAATCTAATGTAACAATCCACTCTATTTAAATAAGCAAAAAATAGAGTGGATTATTTATTTGATTTAACTTTACAGACTCTTTGCTTTATTTATAAACGCTACAGTATATTTTTCATTAAAAACAATGAAAAAACTTAAATAAAATCAATTGTTTTACTGACATATTTTTTAGATATAAGCTTGTTGTTATGGTATAAGGTTTTGCTTTCAATATAAAATTAGAATCGCAAAATCACATCTCTAGTTGTTAATAGTTGATTTAATAACTGGGTATTAATGACTTTACTCGGGATGTTTCTACTTATTTGGATTAAGTTTCTTGATTTAAGTGAAGATTCACAGACATATACATCATCAATATCATAAAGTTCAAGCATGTTTAATGTTGCAATATAATCTCGCATTAAAATGCGATCAGGTTGTTGATTTGGTAATAAGTGAAAAACACCATCATCCACAAAAAAAACAGAAACCTGATTAATAACTGATGTGGCCAATGCGATATCAAGTGCTTCTCGGCCTTTGGCATTTCCGTGAGGTGGTGAGCTAATAATAATTGCTAATTTTTTCATTTCAGTATCTTAAGTTAAAACTGAATAGTTCGATCTGTTGTTGCAATTGATTCACTTAGTTCTCCAAGGCCCGTTAAGTGAAAATAATCCGCGAGATTATTTTTAATAACGCCACGCCTCTGAGCGGCAGCAACACAAACAGTTAAAGTTAAAGGGTATGTTTTTGCTAATTCCTGCCATGCAGAGATTAAATCGAATTCATCATTAGCGGGATCAGTATAACTGTTGCCATTATAAACACCATCAGCATAAAAAAAGATATTTTTAATGGTATGAGGAGTCTGTGACAGTAAAACTTGTGCAAATTGATATGCACAATAAGCAGATTGGGCCCCATAAGCAGGACCCATAACAACAAGAGTATAACTCAATGAATCAATCAAGTTAGTTAGCTTGTTGTTCTTGATTTTGAGCTGGCTCTTGATTTTTATCATTTTTATCATTTTTATCCCCATCAATGCCAAGCAATTCAACTTCAAAAATTAAAGTTGATGCAGGTTGGATTCCAGCTTTACCTTCTTGACCAGGAAGACTTTGGTCACCATAAGCTAAATCAGGTGGTACAACAAGTTTGATTTTTCCGCCAATTCCGATCAATTGAATTCCTTCTGTCCAACCTTTGATAACAGCATTTAGTGGAAATGTTGCGGGTTCACCTCGATCATAAGAACTATCGAATTTACGTCCGTCAGTTAAAGTTCCTGTATAATGAACAATAACTGTATCTTGAGCTGTTGGATGACGATCAGAACCTTCTTGAATGATTTGATAAAGTAACCCTGATTTTGTTTGTTTTACTCCATCTTGTTTAGCAAATTCTGCACGGAATTTCTCACCAGATGCTGTATTTTCAGTTTTTTCTTTTTCAAAACGCTCTTTGCTTTCTTTTTGGATTCTTTTACCAAATTCATCTAAGATGGTTTTCACTTCATCTTTTGAAAGTTGAGAGGCATCTCGGAAAGTTTCATTAAAGCCACTGATTAAATATTCTTGGTCTGGTTTAATTTCATTTTGTTCTAAATTTGACTTCATGTATGTTGCAAATGATGAACCTAATGCATATGCTTCTTTTTGTGCATTAGTTGAAATTGTTACTTTATTTGATGAATTTTTCTCATCACAACCAGCTAATGTTAATACAATTACGCTGCTTACTAACGTCATTTTAATCAATGATTTCATTCTACTTCTCCAGATTATAAACTTTTTGGGTAATTATCTTGGTTATTATATCTGATTTGATATAAGATAATAAGGGTTTACAAATCATTTATTTTATAAATTTATAGTAATCCATTGATAATATATTAAGGAAAGCATCTTTTGCAATTTAAATCATCCTTGAGTGAAAGTGGTATCCTCAGTTATAATGTTAAAAATTTATAGTAATAATGTATAAGGATAGCTATTTTGACTACCGAACTTAATACCCTTGATGTTGAAGAAATCATCAGCCTGTTACCTCATCGTTATCCGTTTTTAATGGTTGATAGAGTTCTTAGTTACGAGAAAGGTAAAACACTAAAAGCGATAAAAAATGTTACTGTGAATGAGCCATTTTTTCAGGGGCACTTTCCAAATAAACCCATTTTCCCTGGTGTTTTGATTTTAGAAGCAATGGCTCAAGCGACTGGGATATTGGCTTTCAAAAGTATTGAAGAGCTATCACCAGGTCAACTTTATTATTTTGCTTCCATTGATAAAGCACGTTTTAAACGCCCTGTAGTGCCAGGAGATCAGCTTATGCTCGATGTTGAATATATTAAAGAACGTCGTGGTATTGCATTATTCCATGGTGTTGCAACTGTCGATGGTAAGTTAGTTTGTGAAGCTGAAATGATGTGTGCCCGTAAATAATCGTTTTTTAGCATTTCCCCCAAAAACAGTATTAAGGAATAATTATGGCAATGGAGATACATCCAAGCTCAGTGATTGAAAAGGGAGCAAAAATTGGCGATAACGTCAGAATTGGTCCGTTTTGCTTTATTGGTGAGAATGTTGAAATTGGTGACGGTACTTTTTTAAAATCACACGTTGTTATCAATGGTCACACAAAAATTGGTAAAGATAACCAAATCTATCAATTTGTTTCGATTGGTGAGGTAAACCAAGATTTAAAATATCGTGGAGAGCCAACACGCACTGAAATTGGCGATCGTAATATGATTCGTGAAAGCGTAACTATTCACCGTGGCACTGTTCAAGGTGGTGAATTAACGCGAATTGGTAGTGATAATTTATTGATGATTAATGCACATGTTGCTCACGATTGTCATATTGGTGATCATTGTATTTTAGCAAATAATGCCACTTTAGGTGGGCATGTTCAATTAGATGATTATGTAATTATTGGCGGAATGACTGCCGTTCATCAATTTTGTGTGATCGGATCACATGTTATGGTTGGTGGTTGTTCAGGTGTTGCTCAGGATGTTCCGCCTTATGTTATTGCCCAAGGTAATCATGCAACACCTCATGGCGTAAATTATGAAGGCTTAAAACGTAGAGGGTTTAGCAAAGATGCTTTGCAGGCGATTCGCAATAGTTATAAAATCCTTTATCGAAATGGCTTAACGTTTGAAGAGGCAAAAGTTGAAATTGAAACCATTGCCAAACAACACTCTGAAATCCAATTGTTTATTGACTTTTTTGCCCGTTCAACGCGTGGCATCATCCGTTAATGGCTAATGAAACACTAGTCATTGCATTAGTCGCTGGAGAAGCCTCGGGCGATATTCTTGGCGCAGGATTGATTTGTGCGCTAAAAAATTACCATTCTAATATTGAATTTGTAGGTATAGCGGGTCCGAAAATGCAAGCCGAAGGCTGTAAAGCTTGGTACGAAATGGATGAATTATCGGTCATGGGAATTGTTGAAGTATTGGGGCGATTACGCCGTATTTTATCTATTCGCCGAGATATCACTAAACGCCTAGTTAAACTCAAGCCCGATATATTTATTGGTGTTGATGCTCCCGATTTTAATCTTTCCCTAGAAGGAAAATTAAAGCAAGCTGGCATTAAAACAATTCATTATGTTAGTCCATCTGTTTGGGCTTGGAAGCAAAAACGCGTTTTCAAAATTAAGCGTAATACTAATCTTATTTTAGCCTTTTTACCTTTTGAAAAAGTCTTTTATGATAAGTTTGATGTTCCTTGTCGCTTTATTGGGCATAAGATGGCGGATGATATTCCTTTAAATCCAGATCAAACAGCTATGCGTCAACAATTAGGTGTTCCCTTAAATAGCCTTTGTTTATCATTATTACCGGGTAGCCGTCATGCTGAAGTGACATTATTATCAGCACCTTTTTTAAAAGCAGCAAAGCTATTACGAGAGCGTTATCCTAATATACATATTCTAGTACCTTTAGTTAATGCTAAAAGACAAAAAGAATTTGAACAAATCAAAGCTCAAGTTGCACCAGAACTTAAAATACAGTTACTACATGGTCAAGCCCGTGAAGCGATGATTGCGAGTAATGCAGCAATCTTAGCATCGGGGACTGTGGCATTAGAATGTATGTTAGCTAAGTGCCCAATGGTAGTTGGGTACAAAATGAAAGCATTAACTTTTTGGTTAGCTAAAAAATTAATTAAAACGCCTTATGTGTCTTTACCTAATATTTTAGCCGGTAAAGAGATTGTACCTGAATTGTTGCAACAAGATTGCACACCAGAAAATATTGCCAACCGTATTATCCCTTTTTTAGAGGGAGATAATTCAGAACTAAAACAGACATTTTTATCTTTGCATAATCAAATTCGTTGTAATGCTGATGAACAAGCTGCTAAAGCTGTACTTGATGTATTAAAGGAGCCACATTGTTAGAGTTTACCTATCCAGATGTCACTTTAATTGCAGGTGTTGACGAAGTTGGGCGAGGTCCACTTTGTGGCGATGTTGTTACCGCTGCAGTTATTTTAGATCCTAACAAGCCCATTAAAGGCTTAACTGATTCTAAAAAACTAACCGAAAAAAAACGAGAACATCTATTTGATATTATCAAACAAGATGCTTTAGCTTGGAGTGTTGCAAGAGCATCTGTGGACGAAATTGATAAATTAAATATATTACATGCTTCCATGCTTGCTATGCAGCGAGCTGTATCTAAATTACCTATTAACCCCAATTTTGTATTAGTTGACGGTAATCGTTGCCCCGATTTTGGTATACAAACACAAGCTGTAGTTAAAGGCGATTTATTAGTGCCAGAAATCAGTGCTGCGTCTATTTTAGCTAAAGTTACACGCGATCGTGAAATGGTTGAGCTTGATAAATTATATCCACAGTATGGACTTGCTAAACACAAAGGTTATCCAACTAAAGCGCATTTGGCTGCAATAAAGGAACATGGTATTAATCATTTATACCGTAAAAGTTTTGGACCAGTTAAGAGTTTAACATTATTTTAATTCACGATTGTTTATCAACCGTTGGCAGCAATGGTGAGTTAAAAATAGAAACTGGTAAAATGACCATTTCTTGATAAGGAATTTTGTTTCCATAACATTTTTTCAATTTCTTCTTCACGGCAGACGATGAAAGATTAAAATCTTTGATAGTTTGTAATTGGCCAATTTTCAATTTAAGTGCCTTATCATAAATTATTTTCCAAACTACTTGTTTTTATTTAGCAATTTCGCTATTAGGGTCTGTTGAACTTTTGTGTTCATATATTAATCAATAATACATTGGTAGCCACATAAGTATAAATACCAGCAATAACATGCAGGCATAATTGCTTTCTAATTTATCATATCTTTTTGAAATTGAACGATACTGCTTAATTCAGTCAAACGCATTTTCAATTAAATGGCGATATTTATACAGATATCAATCCATGCTATTAACAGAAAGGTGGATTTTAGTTGAGTTTCCTCCATAGCTTTTTCCTATCTGTTCTTAATGCTGAGTTGCTGCATTTTGAGCTATGTTGATGCGCTCGTATAATAGAATCATCGAGGAAAGCCCATTCGATATTAGCTATACTTAATAATTTTTTGATAATATATTAATATACCTTTTCTAGACCATAAATTAAAACGTCTATAGACTGTATTCCATTAACCAAATATAGTTGATTAATCTCGCCAAGGAATACCCGTTCTCATTCGGAACAGTATTCCTTCAAATGTCATTATGCCATTTAAAAAATTACCATCAAAGATAAACCCCCATTCATTATTACTCGTTAATGGCTATCTTACTTATAAAATTGATACTAGAATAGCAACTAGATTTATTAATAACGATCAACGATAATCTTAACCCAATCTTACTAATAATTAGTGTTGTTATGTTTACCATTTATCATTCAAATCAAGTCGATTTACTCAAAACATTATTAAGTGAATTGATGCGCAGGCAACCATTAGAGGATGTATTTACACCTGATGTTGTTATGGTGCAAAGTCAAGGCATGGCACAATGGTTGCAAATTGCGTTAGCGGATGAACTAGGTATCGTGGCTAATGTTGATTTTCTTTTTCCAACTCAGTTTATTTGGCAACTTTATCAAGTCTTGTTACCAGAGGCGCCAATTGAAAATAGCTTTAATGTTGAATCAATGAGTTGGCGTTTGTATTATTTATTGCCTCAAGTTATTAAACAACCTGAGTTTAGTGCGCTTAAACATTATCTTGATATTGATAAGCAAGATAAAAAACGATATCAGCTCGCAACGCGTATTGCACGATTATTTGACCAATATTTAGTTTACCGTCCAGATTGGCTAGCAAAATGGGAGGCAAACCAGACTGTTGCCGAATTGAAGCATCATTCTGATGAAACGTGGCAAGCGGAGTTGTGGCGAAAACTAATATCAATTAGCCAACCTTATCATCGCGCTAATATTTATCAACAAATGCTTGAAATGTTATTAAATAATAACTTTGAACGTTCACGTTTAGATGCATTACCTAATCGTATTTTTATTTTTGGTATTACTTCTCTTCCTCCTATTTATCTTTCGCTACTTTCAGCACTTGGGCAACATATTGATGTCCATTTAATGTTTAATAATCCGTGTAAATGGTATTGGGGCGATATTGCTGAAAAACAGTTGTCAGATATATTAAATACACCCGATAAAATACCCAATCCTCTGTTAACCTCATGGGGAAAACTTGGGCGAGATAATCTATTTTTGTTACAAGAATTTAATAATAAGCAAGATATTGAAGCGTTTGCCGATCAGGATCGTTCTTGTCTATTACATGCTATTCAGCAAGATATTTTAGAACTGTATCAAACCGATTTTGATAATAAAACTTTTGCCGTAACAGATAAGTCGATTTCGTTTCATGCCTGCCATAGTGAACAACGTGAAGTTGAGGTATTGTATGACTACCTGCTATCGGTTTTTGATGCAGATCCTACGCTGGAGTTGCGCGATTGCATAGTTATGGTATCAGATATTGATAAGTATGTTCCTTATATTCGAGCCGTCTTTGGTAATGCTGTTGAAAAGCGCTATTTACCTTTTACTATTTCAGATCAAAAAGCACGAAATATCGATCCTATCGTTCAAGGCTTTTTTGCCATTTTAAATTTTCCAAATAGTCGATTTACAGCAGAAGAACTATTTAATTTACTTGAAATCCCTGCTATTGCCGAAAAATTCGCTATTAACGAATCTCAATTAACCTTGTTGCGAACTTGGATTGTTGAGTCAGGCATTCGTTTTGGACTTGATAGTGCACATAGTTGGTTATTTGGGCTTGAGCGGTTATTACTCGGTTACACGATGAACAGTGAACAAGGCGGTTGGCAACAAATATTACCTTATGATGGTGCAACAGGTTTAGATGCCGAATTAATAGGCCAATTAGCCGAATTTATTAAAGTTGTAAGTAAGTGGTTTGCTATCTTAAATGAAGAAAAACCGCTAATTAATTGGCAACCTTGTTGCCTTGAATTAATCAATGACTTTTTTGTAAGTAATGTTCAACGTGAATCCATTTTATTGATGATCGAAGAAGAATGGCAAGAACTGATTAATAGTGGATTATCGGCTTGTTATACAGATAATATTTCTATCACTATTCTACATGATGCTATGCAATCACGCTTAGAGAAAAATCATTTAGCGCATCGTTTTTTAGTTGGTAAGATAAATTTTTGTACCATGATGCCAATGCGTTCTATTCCATTTAAAGTTGTTTGTTTACTTGGTATGAATGACGGCGATTATCCAAGAACGTCTCTTCCACTTGATTTTGATTTAATCGCACAACATCCAAGACGAGGGGATCGTAGCCGTCGCACAGATGATCGTTACCTTTTTTTAGAAGCAATTTTATCTGCGCAAAAACAGTTGTATATCAGTTATATTGGTCGCGATATGAAAGATAATAGTGAACGTTATCCTTCTATACTTGTTGATGAGTTTTGGGAATATATTGGCCAATATTATGGCAAGGCTAAAAATAATACAGATGGCACTACAAATAGCTTAGATTTTTTATGTGTAAACCATACACGCACACCGTTTAACCCCAAAAATTTTTTACAAGAACCCAAAAGCTATGCCGATGAGTGGTTACCTGCAGCATTGCAACAAGGTGAAAGTCAGTTATTTATTAGTGAAATACCAATTATTAGTGTAGATAATATTAATCTTGATGAATTAAAACGATTTTACCAGCACTCTATTAGGCTATTTTTACAAAAACGGTTTAATTTTTATATAAATTATATGGATGATACCTTACCAGATGCCGAAAACTTTAATCTTGATAGCTTAAAGCGCTATCAATTAAACTTACAGATTTTAAATGAATTAATTGCCAATAGATCGCAACAATCAGATGATTTCTATCAACGATTAGCGTTAACAGGTGACTTACCAGATGGTGCGTTTGGTGAAATTATTTATGATAATCAACTTGAATCTCTGCAACCTTTGGCCAATAAAGTTGACCAAAAACGTTTAGTCATGACAACGCAAGAAGTTAATTTAACCATTTCATCTAATGATCAACATTACCAATTACAAGGTTGGTTAACTCACATTCAAGACGATGGTATATTGACATGGCGACCGTCAAAGCTTTCGATTCGCGATGGTATTTCGTTGTGGATTGATCATTTAATTTATTGCATTTTAAATCCTGATAAAATTGATAGTCAAAGTCGTATGTATGGTCGGGACGATAATGAATGGCAATTTTCACATTTAAATGCAGATCTGGCCTTAACTATATTAACTAATTTAGTTGAAGGCTATTTGCAGGGTATCAATGAACCATTATTAATGCCATTAAAAAGCTCGTGGAGTTGGTTAATTACAGCTTATGATAAAAAAACAGGTCAGATTATCGCTAGTGAAAGAGCTATCAGTCAACTTTTAAATTCATGGCAAGGCGGATTTAACCAATCCGCCGAGTGTGACAGTTATTATACTCGTCTTTATCCTGAGTTAACCGATACACTGATTGAACAAATTACATTTACCGCTGAACGATTTTTATTGCCAATTTTATTACATCAAACAACGGCAGAATAAGAGGCATTATGTTTATTGATACACATTGTCATTTTGATTTTCCACCTTTTAGTGATTTTCTTGCTGATTCAATAAATAAGATTCGCCAAGCGAATATTGTTGGATTAATTATACCCACAGTTAGTGCTAACTATTTTGATGCTGTTTTACAACTTACGAATAATTACCATGAACTTTATGCCGCTTTGGGGTTACATCCTATCTATCAACATACTATGGCTGATTTAGAACTATTAACCAATATTGTTAAAATAAAACCTAAAAAATTAGTTGCCATTGGTGAAATCGGGCTCGATCGCTACAATTTAAGTATCGATTGGCAACAACAATTATTATTTTTTAGGTCACAATTAACAATTGCCAAACAGTTTGATTTACCCGTTTTAATACATTCACGCAAAGCGCACGATGTTATGTACCGTGAATTACACAAGGCCAACTTACCTTGTTGCGGCGTAATACATGGTTTTTCAGGTAGTTATCAACAAGCCATGCAATTTGTTAAGCTGGGTTATTATATTGGTGTAGGTGGCGTAATTAGTTATGAACGTGCAAATAAAACTCGCAATACAATTGCTCAATTACCACTTAGCAGCCTAGTACTTGAAACAGATGCGCCCGACATGCCGTTAAGTGGGCGTCAAGGTCAAGCAAATCGCCCTGAATATATCACTGAGGTTTTTAAAATATTGACACAATTACGCACTGAATCACCAGAACACATACTTAACACAATTTTAACAAATACCTTGACGCTATTTAGTGGAATCAATAGAATAAAAATTTAACAAGCAACTAAAATAAATTTACTATTATTATGAGGTTATTTTAGTAAACCAACGACAGTAGGTTTATATGGCTAGACAATTGAATCAACTATTTGCTCAATCTATTTCCTCTCTCACCCGATTATTTCCTTTGTGGGCAGTTTTGTGTGCGGTTATGGCCTATTTTTCTCCTGATACTTTTACACCTATACGTCCCTATACATCACAATTACTCATGTTTGTGATGTTCACCATGGGCGTTACATTAAGTATTGATGATTTTAAACGTGTAGTCACCAAACCTAAAGCGGTGGTTATTTGTACTTTGCTACATTATATTGTTATGCCGTTAACTGCTCTAATTTTAGCAAAACTGTTTACAATGAGACCAGAACTATTGGTTGGCATGGTGTTAGTTGGAAGCGTAGCTAGCGGAACAGCATCAAATGTGATGATTTATCTTGCCAAAGGTGATGTTGCATTGTCTGTTACAATTTCATCTGTTTCGACACTTGTGGGAGTAGTTATAACACCACTGATAACACTACTATTAGTTGGAACAACAGTTGAAGTCCCTGTTTGGGGAATGCTTGTACATATTGTACAGATTGTACTAATACCGATTATATTAGGATTAATTGTTCACCATTTCTTAAATGCTATTGTTAAAAAATGTGAGCAATTTTTACCACTTTTATCAATGATTTGTATTTTATTAATTATTTGTATCGTAGTAGCAGGTAGCCATACTCAAATTGGCCAAGTAGGGGGCACTGTTATTTTTGCAGTTGTGATTCATAATGCGTTAGGATTGCTTGGTGGTTACTGGGGAGGACGTTTATTTGGTTTTGATGAATCAACCTGCAGAACCATGTCACTTGAAGTAGGAATGCAAAACTCTGCCCTTGCAGCTACTTTAGGCACCACCTACTTTTCGGCTTTATCGGCTCTGCCTGCTGCAGTATTTTCTGTTTGGCACAATATTTCAGGCTCATTACTGGCTGGTTATTGGCAAGGTAAACCAGTAAAGAATCAGAAAAAATCCAATCATTAACAAATAATATTGTAAAATAGCATTCATCAGCTCTCTTTCTTAATCAACTCTAAATAAGAGAGCTTAATTTTTTGAGCTTATATCCAACCGCTCCACTAGCATTTAAATTAATTTTAGGCCAAATTAAAATGAATAGCGAATTACAGTTACCACCGTTTGTCTATCGTATATTACCGTGGATTGCGGCGTTTGCATTCTTTATGCAATCACTTGATACCTCGATATTAAATACAGCCCTCCCCACTATGGCTAACGACCTCAATGAGTCCCCATTAAATATGCAATCAGCCGTGATAAGTTATGCTTTGACCCTTGCATTATTTATTCCTGTTAGTGGTTTTTTATCTGATAAATTTGGCACTAGAAATATTTTTGTCATGGCCGTTTCACTATTCACACTGGGTTCATTACTTTGCGCTTTATCTAATTCATTAATTTTTTTAGATATATCACGAGTAATCCAAGGCATTGGAGGCTCCATGATGGTGCCTATATCACGTTTAGTATTGATAAAATCTTTTAAGCGTAGTGATTTTTTAGCTGCTTTAAATACTGCCACGATTCCTGGATTAATTGGTCCCGTTTTAGGGCCTGTATTGGGAGGATATCTGGTTGATATGGTAAGTTGGCACTGGGTGTTTTTTATTAATTTACCCATTGGTATTTTAGGTATAATAATTAGTTGGAAATACATGCCTAACTTAAAAGGCCAACACATGCCTTTTGATTTATTAGGCTTTATATTTATTGTTGTTAGCTTTATTAGCGCCACTTTGAGTGTAGAGATTTTAAACCAAAATCAGACATATTATTGTCCATTACTACTTGCGACAATTAGTCTACTTTTTTTATTTATTTATCGTGAATATGCAAAAAAGAAACAAACTCCATTATTCCCACTATTGCTATTTAAAATCCGTACGTTCAAAATAGGAATTATCGGAAATTTAATTTGCAGATTAGGTATATCAGGTGTGCCTTTTCTTATTCCACTATTATTACAAGTAGGATTTGGTTATTCAGCTATTTTTGCCGGCATTATGTTGATGCCAATGGCCATTGCTTCAATTTGTACTCGAATCTTTATTCCGCATATTTTAGCACGTTTAGGTTACCGTTTCGTACTAGTTACTAATACAATTTTAGCTGGCATAATGATTATTTTAATGTCAGTATTAAATTTATCGACACCACTTATTCTTATCAGTTTATTGCTATTTTGTATCGGTGGAATCAACTCCATGCAATACACAGCCATGAATAGCATAACCTTAGCTAATCTAGAAAACGACAATACAAGTAGTGGAAATAGCTTAATGGCAGTAAATCAACAATTAGCAATTAGTTTTGGTACCGGATTGGGTGCTGTTTTATTACGCTTAATTAGCACCACAACAGGTACTATTCACGCATTTCAGTTAACATTTGTTATACTTGGTATGATTACCGTTTTATCAAGCATTATTTTTGCACAATTAAAAAAAGAAGACGGACGAAATCTAACCAATCATCAGCAAGAAATAAGGAGATAAATCTATGTTTCAGTACCAAATCATCCCAGTTACAACTTTCCAAGAAAATTGTAGTATCATTTGGTGCGATCAAACCATGGAAGGTGCATTTATTGATCCCGGAGGTGAACCCGAACTGCTTATAAAAGCGGTTGAAAAGCTAGGCGTTAATATTAAGCAGATCTTATTAACCCATGGACATTTGGATCATGTTGGTGCTGCAACTATATTGGCTAAACATTATGATGTGAAGATTATTGGACCAAGCCAAGAAGATGAATTTCTATTAACAAGTTTACCACAACAAAGTACACAATTCGGTTTTCCTTATACTGATAGCTTTTTGCCTGATCGGTGGTTAAAAGAAGGTGAGCAGATTCAAGTTGGTAATATTAGACTTGATGTACTTTTTTGCCCGGGTCACACTCCGGGACATATTGTTTTTATTAACCATTTGGATAAGCTGGCTTTTGTCGGCGATGTATTATTTAAAAGTAGTATAGGAAGAACTGATTTTCCACGAGGCAACCATGCCGATTTAATTTCATCAATCACTAACAAATTATTACCACTTGGGGATGACTTTATTTTTGTACCAGGCCACGGACCTATGTCTAGTTTTGGTCATGAACGAGTTAGTAATCCTTACTTAGTTTAAGTAACAAATTATTTTAATTATCACACTCTTTATTTTAGAGTGTGATAAAAATATCCTATATCTTACACACTCCAATGTAAACTAATTAAAAACAAAAGAGTTTACAATAGCAATAGTTGCGCTATTATAGTTCTACTATTTATATAAAAGGTAGAAAATAATGAAACTTCAACCGACTTCGTATTATCCAACATTTATCACTACACTTGTAAATTTATCTTCTTGGCAACGTAAATTATTAACCACAACAAGTGCAGCATTACTTTTAGGATTAGCCGCTAACATTAGTATTCCAACTTACCCTGTTCCATTTACATTACAATCATTGGCTGTATTGTTAATTGGTGCTTTTTTAGGTCGTAAACTAGGTGCATTAGCAATAATCCAATACCTTATTTTAGGTGCAATTGGGTTACCGCTATTTGCCAATGGTAGTGGTGGAATCATGGCGTTAGCATCACCATCTTCAGGTTACTTATATGGCTATGTATTTAGTGCCTATTTAGCAGGGTTTGCAGCAGAAAGAGGTTATGATCGTCACTTTATTTTAGGTTTAATTGCATTCGCTTGTGCGCATCAATTGTTATTTGTATTTGGCGTTGTCTATTTAATGGGCTATTTACACATCACGCTAATTGATGCTTTAAAAGTGGGTTATCTGCCATTTGTTGGTGTGGATGCGCTTAAATTTATTATTGCAACTTGTGTAATGTTTTCGCTATGGCGCTATCGTGCTAAAAAACAATAATATCCAATGTGGAGATATTATCTTCCAAAGCCTAAAAAAAAATAATGCTTTTAATGGCGCTGTAAGCCTTTCAGGTGCATTGCCAAAGATAGATGAAATAACCAAAAGTATTAATCATGTTGGTTTATATATTGGAAATAATACCGTTATTGAAGCAACGCAAAACTATGGCGTAATTGAACAATTGTTGACTAATTTTATTTGTGCAGCTAAGCACAATATCATTGGTAGAATCCATGATTTAGTTGTTATTCAAAATGCATTAAGGCGGGTAAAGAAATGCTTGGGTTCACCTTACAATCACAGCTTTCATCCCAATGCAGATGGGTTTTATTGTAGTGAACTAATTACTTATGCCTTTAAAACTGAGCAAGGTAATGATTATTTCGCATTATATCCAATGAATTTTAAAGATTTAGCGACAAATGAGATTTTATCTTATTGGGTTGATTATTATCGCGAGCTAAATCAGATTATTCCACAACATGAACTAGGATCGCACCCACAGCAATTACTTAGACAGCGCCATTTATTCAAGACAATCCTAACACTTGAATGATAATAAAAGGAGGAAATTTTACACAAAAAAAACATTTAAAATAATTTAACTATTGACATAGCACCATTAAATCTATAATATGCGCGCTACATTTCGGTTCCTCCATAGTTCAGTTGGTAGAACGGCGGACTGTTAATCCGTATGTCACAGGTTCGAGTCCTGTTGGAGGAGCCAATTTTCAGATTTTCTTATTTATCTTTCCCTGTTGTTTCATATTTTAAGTAATTTCTTTTTACCTGTTTTTTATCGTGTTAGTTCAAAATTCTGTATTGCAATTGCAAATAAATTATTCATAATAACTCAAAAATAAATTTATATCCTTTGATATAAATTTTATCAAATCATAATGTTAATAATAATATTTATAGACAAGAAGGAGTTATTAATGCATATACATTTTATTATTCATGAGGATTTTGAAGCGCCCGGAGCTTATGAACAATGGGCGATAAATAATCATCACACTATAACTTATTCTCGCGTTTACCTTAATGAACCACTTCCTAATAGCATTGATGATATCGACTTTCTTATTGTTATGGGCGGTCCACAGTCACCATCAACGACCAAACAAGAATGTGCTCATTTTGATTCTAAAGCAGAACAAGCCATTATTTTATCAGCAATAAAAGCAGAGAAAGTAGTCATTGGTGTATGTCTTGGTTCACAATTAATCGGCGAAGCTCTAGGGGCAAGTTATAGCAACAGCCCAGAAAAAGAAATTGGCAAATTCCCTATTATGTTAACTCAAATCGGTAAAACAAATCCTTTGTTTACTGATTTTGGTAGTACATTAGAAGTCGGTCATTGGCACAATGATATGCCGGGTTTAACCAAAGATGCTCAAATTATTGCTTATAGTGAAGGATGTCCTCGTCAAATCATTGCATACAGTAATTTTGTTTATGGTTTCCAATGCCATATGGAGTTAACACCTGAAGTAGTCGAATTATTAATTACCCATTCACAAAAGGAACTTAGCCAAGCAGGAAAATACCGCTTTGTCGATACACCAGATAAGCTTCGCTCTCATGATTACACTGAAATGAATCAAAAACTTTTCACTTTTCTCGACAAGTTAAGCCAACGCTATCTGTCACCTTTAGAAAAATGACTGATTATATATTGTCGATAAGGGAATGGAAAATATGCAGGATATTATTATCGATAAACCGATAAAACGCAGTAAATTAAGGCTAAAATTAGGCAAAGAATATTTTATCTTAAAACGAAAATTTGATTGGTGGCGACATCGTAACGCATATTGCGCTGTCGACATAAATAATAATACATGTTGTTATTCACACAAAAAACATCAGTCTGTTTTATTAAGACAACTAAAAGATGTTGATATGTATTTACAATATAACAAAATCACTAATCTTAGATTAGCAATTGAAAAACTTAATGGTTCAATCATTAAGCCTAATCAACGTTTTTCGATCTGGCAAAAAGTAGGACGCCCATCCAAAAAACGGGGATTTTTAGAAGGACTATCATTACATAATGGACAGATAGGCAAAGATATTGGTGGAGGATTATGCCAATTAGGTAATTTGATTTATTGGATTGTATTACACTCCGATCTTACAATCATAGAACGTTGGCGTCATAGTTTTGATGTTTTCCCTGATATTAATCGAACGATTCCTTTTGCTTGTGGCGCCACCCTATCTTATAACTATGTAGATTTACAGTTAATCAATAAAACCAATAGCACTTACCGGCTTAATCTTTGGCTTGATGATCAATATTTACATGGCGAATTACTTGCTGATACCCCCTTAAGTAATCATTATGAAATCCTAGAAACCGATCATCGTATTGAACAACAATGGTGGGGAGGTTATACCAGACATAATAAAATATGGCAACGTAAAACACATTTAATTGATAACCATGTTGAAGAAAAGCTCATCAGCGAAAACCACGCAATTATGATGTATACCCCATTTATAGCAAATAATGAAGACGAATTGAAAAAGCAATAGTCATTCTGATAACAGATAGTCACTAACTATCTAAGTGATAGTTTGAGAGCTATACTAATAGCCCGTATACTCATGAAATAAAGTAGTTAATAATACCTAATATATGAAAGGAGCAAATTTCATGGCTTATACTTTACCTCCATTACCTTATGCTTATGATGCATTAGAACCTTATATTGATTCTGAAACTATGCATCTGCATCACGATAAACATCATCAAACCTATGTGAACAATGCAAATGCCATTCTTGAAACTTTGCCAGCTGAATTAAAAGAACTTTGCCCTAGCACTTTGTTAAAAAATTTAGATAAAGTACCTGCTGACAAAATTACGGGTATTAAAAATAACGTAGGTGGTCATGTTAATCACACTCTTTTCTGGGAACTATTAAAAGTTGGTACTGAACTAAAAGGCGATTTGAAAGCGGCCATCGAAAAAGATTTTGGTTCAGTTGATGCATTTAAAGAAAAATTTGCATCAGCGGCAGCAACTCGATTTGGTTCAGGTTGGGCTTGGTTAGTATTACAAAATGGTAAACTTGAAGTTGTTTCTACAGCCAATCAAGATTCACCGATAATGGGCGAAAAATTTGCTGGTGTTTCTGGTACGCCGATTTTAACACTAGATGTTTGGGAACATGCTTATTATTTGAAATATCAAAATCGCCGTGTTGATTACATTGGTGCATTTTGGAATGTAGTTAACTGGGATAAAGTTGCTGAGCTATACGCTGAAGCAAAAAAATAACTTGATTGTACTCATATTCTTTTCACCTTAAAAAGTGGCGCCTAGTGCGCCATCTTTTCTTTTCGAGCAATGCTTTATTTACTGAGTCAAAGTCAAAAATAGTAATTGGCAATTGCTAAATTATGCCCAAATCCGCTACAATGAACGCTTGTTTAATAAATCATAAAACTGAGCAACTCCATTTAAATCATGTTTGAAATTAATCCAGTTAAATCAAAGATAGCAGAACTTACCGAACGCACAGCCGTGATTCGGGGGTATCTTTGACTATGATCTAAAAAAAGAACGGCTAGAAGAAGTCAATGCCGAGCTAGAGCAATCCGAAGTATGGGCCGATCCAGAAAAAGCACAAGCATTAGGTAAAGAACGCGTTGCACTTGATGAAATAATCAATACCATTCATTCATTAACTCAAGGTCTTGACGATGTTGAAGGCTTGCTTGAACTTGCTATTGAAGCTGAAGATCAAGATACTTTCGATGAAACTAATTTTGAACTTGAACAGTTAGAGAAAAAACTGGCTGGACTTGAATTCCGACGAATGTTTTCTGGTAAATATGATAGTGCAGATTGTTATTTAGATATCCAATCAGGCTCAGGGGGAACTGAAGCACAAGATTGGGCAGAAATGTTACTTAGGATGTATTTACGCTGGGCTGAATCAAAAGGTTTTGCAACTGAAGTGATGGAAGTATCGGATGGTGATGTTGCTGGTATCAAATCGGCAACGATTAAAGTATCGGGTGATTATGCTTACGGTTGGTTACGCACAGAAACTGGAGTACACCGCCTAGTTCGCAAAAGTCCATTTGACTCAGGCAATCGACGCCATACCTCGTTTGCTTCTGTATTTGTTTATCCTGAAATTGATGATGATATTGATATCGACATTAACCCTGCCGATCTCCGTATCGATGTATACCGTGCGTCAGGTGCTGGTGGTCAACATGTAAATAAAACTGAGTCTGCTGTACGAATCACTCATATTCCTACGGGTATTGTTACTCAATGTCAAAATAACCGTTCACAACACAGCAATAAAGATCAAGCAATGAAACAGTTAAAAGCAAAACTGTATGAGCTTGAGATGCAAAAAAAGAATGCTGAAAAACAACAAATGGAAGAGACTAAATCTGACATTGGTTGGGGAAGCCAAATTCGCTCTTACGTACTTGATGATTCGCGTATCAAGGATTTGCGTACTGGCGTTGAAACTCGTAATACACAGGCCGTATTAGATGGCGATTTAGATCAATTTATTGAAGAAAGCTTAAAAGCAGGTTTATAAACCGCTTGGTTATAAATAAAAGGTAAAACTATGTCAACAGAGCAGCAAGATCAACAAAACCAAATTGAAGAGTTAAATAATGAACTAAAAGTACGTCGCGAAAAGCTCGCTCATCTTCGCGAACAAGGTATTGCTTTCCCTAATGATTTTCGCCGTGATGCGATTTCTAGTGATCTCCATAAACAATATGGCGATAAAACTAACGAAGAACTGATTGAAAAGAAAATTATTGTAACTGTGGCTGGCCGTATGATGATGCGTCGTATAATGGGTAAAGCCTCGTTTGTTTCTCTACAAGATGTTGCTGGACAAATCCAACTTTATGTTACTCGTGATGATCTCCCTGAAGGTTTTTATAACGAGCAATTTAAAAAATGGGATTTGGGAGATATTGTCGGCGCTAAAGGTTACCTATTTAAGACTAAAACTGGTGAGCTTTCTATCCACTGTGAAGAAATTCGTTTATTAACTAAAGCTCTTCGCCCATTACCTGATAAGTTTCATGGACTTGCCGATCAAGAAATGCGTTACCGTCAACGTTACTTGGATCTTATCACAAATCAAGAATCAAGAGAGACTTTTAAAGCGCGTTCCAAAGTTGTCAGTGAAATCCGCAACTTTATGATTGAAAACCACTTTATGGAAGTCGAAACGCCAATGATGCAGGTAATTCCGGGTGGTGCATCAGCTAAACCATTTATTACGCATCACAATGCGCTTGATTTAGATATGTATATGCGTATTGCGCCAGAACTTTATCTAAAACGATTAGTTGTAGGCGGCTTTGAGCGGGTATTTGAAATTAATCGCAACTTCCGAAATGAAGGCGTATCACCAAGACATAATCCAGAATTTACCATGATGGAAATGTACATGGCTTATGCTGATTACAAAGATCTGATCGTATTAACAGAAACATTATTCCGTCGTTTAGCTATTGCGGTAACAGGTGATGCTGTTGTGCAATATGGTGAACATACGTTTGATTTTGGTAAACCATTTATCAAAATGACCATGCGTGAAGCCATTTGCCATTACCGCCCTGAAACCAATAATGCAGACTTAGATGATTTTGATAAAGCTTGTGCTATTGCACAGTCAATTGGCATTAAAATTGAAAAAGGTTGGGGACTTGGTCGTGTTGTGACTGAAATTTTTGAAGAAGTGGCTGAATCGAACTTAATTCAACCAACTTTTATTACCGAATACCCAGCAGAAGTATCACCGCTTGCTCGCCGTAACGACGAAAACCCATTTGTAACAGACCGATTTGAGTTTTTTATTGGTGGTCGTGAAATTGGCAATGGATTCTCAGAACTTAACGATGCTGAAGATCAAGCTCAACGCTTTGCTGATCAAGTATCACAAAAAGATGCAGGTGATGATGAAGCGATGTTTTATGATGAAGATTATATTACAGCGCTCGAGCACGGTTTACCGCCTACAGCAGGACTTGGGATCGGTATTGACCGTACCGTGATGCTATTTACCAACAGTCATACAATTCGTGACGTAATTTTATTTCCAACCATGCGTCCAATCAAATAAAACGGTTTATCATTAAAAACACACTTATTTTTTGATAAGTGTGTTTTTATACTGAAACACATACTTACCTGAAACTTTTTGACAAAAAACAGCGATAAGCATATAAAAAGAAACAATCCATCCATTGATTATAAAACTGCATAATTCTATACATAGATTTTGTGCTTGCTATGAAGTGTGATAACCACCATATTGATTAAAAATGCAAAAATAGGTTTGCCACAAAAAAATAGAAAGGCTAAAAAGAGTGATAGGTTAATACAGTTATATTATAAATATCGTTGGCTATAAAAATAACCAACGATATAGCAGTTAATTTAGTGGCTATTAGTTGATTTGACTTGATGTGGCAAGATAAGATTTAACACAATAGCTAAAATACCGCATAAACTAATACCTTGCAGTGTATAAGAGCCAAAATCAAAGATCATCCCTCCAATACCAAAGACTAAAACTAATGAAACAATACACATATTACGCGGTACAGATAGATCGACTTTATGTTTAACTAAGATATTAATGCCCACTGATGCAATAGAACCAAACAGTAACACCATAATCCCCCCCATTACTACAGTTGGAATTGAACTTAAAAATGCACCAATTTTTCCGATAAAAGACATTAAAATTGCCCAAAGAGCTGCCCATGTCATTACTCGAGTTTTGAAATTGCGAGTTAGCGTTACTGCACCAATCACTTCTGCATAAGTAATACACGGTGGTCCACCAAAAAATCCTGCCATCGAAGTTGCTAGCCCATCACCAAGTAATGTACGCTGTAAACCGGGATCGCGTGTATAGTCTTTACCTGTTACCGAACCAATCGCCATAATATCACCAACATGTTCAATGGTTGGCGCAATGACAATTGGGATCATATACAAAATGGCTTGCCAGTGAAATTCAGGAAAAGTGAAATCGGGAACTTTAAACCATGGTGCGTCAATAATAGGCAGGAAATTGACAATACCAAACATGCAAGAGAGCGTATAACCAACTACAATACCTGAAATAATAGGTAATAATTTTAAAAAACCTTTTGCCCAAATAGCAACCACTAAAGTTGTTAATAATGATGCCATTGAAATAATAATCAATTGATAATTTTCGGCTTGCAGTCCACTATCTTTACCCATTGCCATACCTATAGTAACAGGTGCCAATGATAAACCAATAACCATAATAATTGGTCCAGTTACAACTGGTGGTAATATACGGTCAATAACATGGCTACCATTGATTTTTACTAAAAAAGCAAAAAACATAAAAACAAAACCCGCAGCCACTAAACCGCCTAAAGTGGCAGGAATGCCCCATTGAGCAACACCAAATGAAATAGGGGCAATAAAAGCAAATGATGACGCTAAAAATACAGGAACTTTACCTTTAGTTGTCAATTGAAATAATAAAGTACCTACTCCAGCAGTAAAAAGAGCTACATTCGGGTTTAACCCTGTTAATAGTGGAACTAACACCAATGCACCAAATGCGACAAATAACATTTGCGCTCCAGTAAAAATATCTTGCCAAGAATGCTTATGCAGTGATGTTATATTTTTTGTTTTATCTGTTGTGATATTGCTCACATCTCGCCTCTCTTACTTAACGAAGTTTATTGTATAACTTACCTGATTAACAGGCATAAAAAAACCGGATTAACCGGTCTAAATTTTGAGATTTTATTTTGTGCCGAAGATTTTGTCTCCAGCATCACCCAGTCCAGGTAATATGTAGCCTTTTTCGTTCAACCTCTCATCAATCGATGCAGTATAAAGTTCAACATCAGGGTGAGCTTGTTCAAGCACTTTAATACCTTCTGGTGCGGCAACTAAAACTAATACTTTAATATTTTTACAACCTGCTTTTTTAAGCAAATCGATTGTCGCCACCATTGAGCCACCTGTAGCTAACATTGGATCAACAACTAAAGCCATTCGCTCTTCAATATCCGAGGTTAGTTTTTGAAAATAAGGAACAGGTTCTAACGTTTCTTCGTTACGGTAAAACCCGACAACGCTAATACGGGCACTTGGCACATGCTCAAGCACACCATCCATCATACCTAAGCCGGCACGCAAAATAGGTACAACCGTAATTTTTTTACCCTTAATACGTTCTACTTGAACAGGTCCACACCAACCGTCTATTGTTACTGTTTCAGTAGGTAGATCAGCCGTTGCTTCATAAGTTAATAAACTGCCAACTTCACTGGCAAGATCACGAAAGTCTTTGGTGCTAATATCGTGTTCACGCATTAATCCAATTTTATGACGTACAAGAGGGTGTTTTACTTCAACTATTTTCATGGAGGGCCTCAGTGTTATTTTCTATAATCTGTTAGCTGGTATAAATAACCACTGAGCGATAATTCTAACATAGTTATCACTTTATGAAAACCTGAAATCAACAGCCTTATAGGCAATGTAAATATTGATAAAAAATAAAAATAAAAAAATTTAACGATAAAAATCAGTTTTATTTTCGTTTTTTTTTCATTAAAACAGCCGTCCCAAATAATTTATTTCAGTAATTAATTTAAAAAAGGAATATAGGAATGAATTGGTTTATTGACTGTATTACAAAAAATTATGCAAATTTTAATGGACGAGCTCGTCGTACAGAATATTGGATGTTCATTTTATTCGCTACTATTTTAACTTTTATCGCAATAATCATTGATAAAATGATTGGAAGTCCTTTAGTGGTAACTATTATCTTAACGTTGGCATTAATCCTTCCTAATTTAGCTGTTACTGTACGCCGCTTACATGATACAAGCAAATCAGGTTGGTGGGTTTTGTTACAACTTATTCCATACATTGGTGGTATTATTATATTTGTATTCTGCGTACTGGACTCAACACCAGGCAGCAACCAATACGGTGAAAACCCTAAAGGGTTATAATTTACTAATAACCTTATCACTAAACGTGATAAGGTTAAATCATTATCAATGTCATCTTCTACCTTATTAAATACTTTCTCCGTTTAAATACTCAACAGGTAAATCAATCACTTTTTTATTAATTTGTTCACCATTAATCCGTTTTAATAACAGCTCAGCTGCAATTTTTCCCATTTCAATTCTTGGTGTTTGTATAGATGCCAATTTGGGATTCATAAATTGACCAATTTGGTGTCCATGAAATCCAACAATCGCTATCTGTTTTGGCACTTCAATCCCCACCCGTTGGCATTCAAGTAATACCCCTAAAGCCAAATCATCATTGGTACTAAAAATACCATCAACACAAGGAAACTCTTTTAAAATTTGATGCAAAAATCTTGCCCCTAATTCATAAGATGATGCTTCTTTAGTCGCTAGCGTCCGAGGTGTCAACCCAACTTCTTCCATAGCCTTTTCATATCCTTTTTGACGTATAATACTTCGTTGATCTTGTCTTGCACTAAAATAGACAATATTACGGCGGCCTTTATCTATCATTTTATCAATCATATTCTTGGTTGCAGTAAAATTATCAAATCCAACAGCCATATCAATACAAGGTGAAACACTGTCCATAATTTCAACTACAGGAACACCCGAAATTTCAATCATCTTTAATGTTGCTGGAGTATGTGTTCTTTCCGTTAAAATTAACCCGTCAATATTATAAGAAAGTAATGAGCGTAAACGTAACTCTTCTTTGTCAGCACTGTATCCGGTATGAGTGATCATGGTTTGATATCCTCTTACATCAGTCACCATCTCAATACCTTTTAAAATATCGGCGAAAACCTGATTGGTTAAAGAAGGGAACACAATACCAATGGCATTACTTTTAGCGTTAGACAGCATATCGGGAGCTTTATTAGGAATATATCCTAACTTATCTATTGCGGCTGAAATTTGTAATTGAAGTGGTTTAGATACAAGATTGGGATTGCGTAAAAAACGACTCACTGTCATTTTACTAATCCCGATTAAATTTGCAATTTCCTGCAAACTTGTTCGGCGTCTTTTATTATTACTCATGTTTGTTTTTCCGCTAGTCTTGGTTGCCAATCTATTGCTTTTTTACCTTGTTGCATAATAAGATCATTCGCTTTGGAAAAGTGCTTACAGCCAAAAAATCCACGATGAGCTGATAATGGTGATGGATGCACCGATGTTAATACATGATGTTTTTGGCGATTAATAAACTGCCCCTTTTTTTGTGCAGGAGATCCCCACAATAAAAAAACCACACCTTCAAGATACTCATCGATTGCCGCTATCACATTATCAGTAAAAGTTTCCCAACCTATTTTTGCATGAGAATGCGCTTGCCCCGCTTCAACAGTCAACACATTATTTAATAGTAATACACCTTGAGCAGCCCAAGAAGCTAAATAGCCATGAGAAGGAATTGTAAAACCATCAATATTGGTTGCCAGTTCTTTATAAATATTAACTAACGATGGTGGTGTCTTAACTCCGGGTAAAACAGAAAAAGAAAGACCGTGAGCTTGATTAGGACCATGATAAGGATCTTGCCCTAAAATCACCACTTTGATTTGATCAAATGGTGTAAAACGAAACGCATTAAACACATCATGCTGAGGCGGGTAAATTATCTTGCCATTAGCACGCTCAGTCTTTACAAATTGCATTATTTGTTGAAAATAAAGTTTTTGTTTTTCTGCACCAATAACTTCATGCCAAGTCAATTTTGTTGTCATATTTTGATATCACTCATCAATAATGCCAGTGTTTCTGGGCAATAACTAATATATTTCTACATAATAACCTATCACAAAAGAAAATAGAAATTAAAGGTATTACTTATCGAAGCAATAGTTTTTTTTGACTTTTATCAAATTTTTAAAGTGCTATATTAACCATAATTATTTTAGGGCAATAAGGCCCCGTTAGGAGGATTTAAAATGATTACAGGTATCCAAATTACTAAAGCAGACAACTCAGCACTTCTAAACTCTTTCTGGTTATTAGACGACTCTACAAAAGAAGCTCGTTGTGTAGCTGCTAAATCAGTTTATAAAGAAGATCAAATCATTCCTACTGCAGAACTTGGTCAATTCGAATATCGCGAAGTTCCATTAGATGTTGCTCCAACTGTAAAAGTTGAAGGTGGTCAACATTTAAATGTGAACGTTCTTCGTCGTGAAACTTTAGAAGACGCTGTAAAACACCCAGAAAAATACCCACAATTAACAATTCGTGTTTCTGGTTATGCAGTACGTTTTAACTCATTAACAGCAGAACAACAACGTGATGTTATTGCTCGTACGTTTACAACTAAAATTTAATAAAATAACAAAAGTTTTTAACCCAGCATTTGCTGGGTTTTTTATAATAAATAAGATATTTATTCCGAATTTAATTTTTCATCTTATCAGATTAACTATTTTATCCTAGTGATGTTAAATATTTCAGCAATACTTCTGTTAATTTCGATGCGTTAGTCCTTTTTATGTAGTTGACATTAATATAAAAAAAAGAATTTTCTTGCCTAGATTACACCATGAAGTGCAATTCTTCTTAACTCCTTAGAA
>NZ_LZHR01000120.1:0-1453 GCF_001690675.1 Gilliamella sp. Occ4-3 | reverse complement strand
AAGCTGTGATTTTAAGCTCAGCTCGGCAAACATCTGCTTAAGTTTGCGGTTTTCAGCCTCCAGCTCTTTTAAGCGTTTGATATCCGAAGTTTCCATTCCGCCGTATTTTTCCCGCCATTTATAAAAAGTTGAATTACCCATGCCATATTTACGGCAGAGTTCCTTGACAGGAATACCTGCTTCAGCTTCTTTTAAAATAGCGACGATTTGATGTTCAGTCATTTTTTTCATAATTAAATCCCCTTTTACTTTTATCATAGATAATTTTCTACTTTTTTGCTGTACTATTTTAGGGGATAGTTACACAGTCGCTACATAGACCGCCATTTAGTGTGTAATACATTAAAACAAGCTTTATTTCGGCGTCACTTTCCTAAAAATGTACTCATTCATAGTGACCAAGGAAGCCAATATTGCAGTGCTGATTTCAAGCAATTATTGTTACAATATGAACTAAGGCAAAGCATGAGTCGAAGAGGCAACTGCTTTGATAATGCGGTTGTTGAGAGTTTTTTTCATACACTCAAAACACATATTATTCATGACTGTTACTACAAAACGAGGAAGCAGGCTAATAAAGCACTATTTGAATATATTGAAATCTATTATAATCGGATACGCCGTCATTCAGCCAATGGCTGGGTATCACCTGAACAATATGAACAACAATATTACCAAAACGAAAAAATGATAGAGGCGGGCTCTGTCTAATATTTTGGCGAGGATCACTGATGTTCAGTCATCTTTTTCATATTTAAATCCTCTGTGGGTTAATAAAGAGAATTTTCTACTTTTTTGCTGTACTATTTTAGGGGATAGTTACATTCCATCCTCCATTAAGTGATCTTTTAGCTCTTTGTGCTTGACTAATGTTAGCATGTGATAAACCAGAAGAAGATTGTAATAATGTTGCTGGTGCAGCATTGCTTCGATAACTAGTTATATTTCTTTTAGCCCAAGCATCTTGTATTGGGTGATGGCTTTGTACGAAACCATCAGATCTAGTGTTTCTATGGCCTAAAGCTCTATTTGCATTAGGAGATAAGTTACCATGTATGTCTACATCACCTTTTTTATAGCCATTTGGAGCTTTACATATTAGTCCCCACGGATCCACCCAAGTCAACCCATTAGGCGCATACTGATACAGATTAAACCCACCCAGCAACCCAATCGGATCCGGCTGAGTAAATCTACCTATATCCGGATCATAATACCTGAAAGTATTGTAATGTAAGCCAGTTTTTCTGTCTAATATTTCCCCTGATATCTGATGATTCTATTTTACTGATTTGTGTTCAATTCCTGAATCATTCTTATTCCGTCTTTTCAATGGTTAATGATATCCAATAAAATCTTTAATAATATAAATGTGTAGAAATATATTTTAATTTTTTATATTTAAATAATCTGAAAAAATTCTAAATATAGATAGCAATTCATCAAATGAAGT
>NZ_LZHR01000119.1:0-10203 GCF_001690675.1 Gilliamella sp. Occ4-3 | reverse complement strand
GATCCCCTCACAACCCACCATTCTTCTTATTTAAACTCTTATCTAATTCCAAAAAATATTATAAGATAAATAGCTAAGCTAAAAGTTATTTGCATCAAGTTGCACTGAATTGTGTATATGTTTTGTATACAAACTTTCTTGACTAAGTTGGCTAGTAATAAACTGTAGGAAAACGCCGAGTTGTTTACACTTCATGGTTAAAATAATCCTTTAAAAACTCATAAGGCGTTTTTCCTGAAATCGCTTTATGTGGTTTAACGGTATTATAAAAATTAATAAAGCGTTTCAGTTTTTGTTTTCTATCTATTGAATCGCTAAATATATGCTGATTATGCCACATCGCAATTCAAAGTTCGTATCACTCTTTCGGCTTTCCCATTCGTTTGTGGGCAGGCGGGTTTGGTGAATTTTTGATTAATACGGTGGTTGTTACACGTTTTAACAAATAAGTGTTCGCTGGTGCCTTGATATTCACGTCCATTATCGGAATAAACACATTCAATAGTATAAGGACATTGGGTTAACACATCGTTTTGTAAAAATTGTGCCGCGCTAAATTGGGATTTATCAGGGTAAATACCCGCATAAAGCTCACGTGAAAAATCATCAATACCGACAAATAAATATTCTCTAGTTTGTTGTTTCGTTTCATTTTTAAGTAAAGGTAAACGTTTGGTATCAACGTGTAGCATTTCTCCCGGATAGGTTTTGTTGTAGTGTTTAACTTGTCATCTTAATTTATCTTCAATCGATTTTTCGACTTTAACCAGACGTTTAATTCCATAACGAATGGTTTTATAACGTTCATTCTTACATTCCTTACTGGTTAAAAACACAAACAGCTTCAATCGTGCTTTTTAGTACGTTATAAATGACTTAACGAATGGCAATAAAACGTTTAGCTAAATCAGTGACCGTTATTTTTTCTTTTGCTATATCTCTTGTCTATGATAAGGCGTTAATTTTGTTTTTTTATGTATATTTATTACAGTATTTTTTTAATCACTGTAAACAATGTGAGTAAATTTTATATATTTCTAATTAATCACTTTTCTTAATAATTAAATTAATGTTATATTTACAAGAAATCTAATCATTTCATTTACTTTAAAAAGTTATGTTGTTTAGTTTATAGTTATTTTAATTTTTTTGTGAAAAGGTAATATTAGTATTTTATGTTTTTAAAAGCGCAATATTTACTCGTATTTTCACAAAACGTAATTAGTTAATAAAAGAACTTTAATAAATTTTATTATATAAAATCATAGGGTTAAGTGATGAAAAATTGCAATATGGACGAAGAAATGATATAATTAATAGTAAGGTACACAGGTCACCCTCTGAACAACTTAAAAAGTTATTTTTATACATACTGTTAATTTTCACGTATTCAAGTCCTTATAGTTACAAGTTGTACTTAATTAAAACTTCATTTTTACTACTTCGGATAAAACCGAAGTTTCTGACTAAAATAGCAAAGATTTGTAAACTAACTCCACGGTTAACGCAACCAAATATAAAAAATTATGCTTTTGGAATGACTTTGGTATTGTTATGTTTAACTATATCGAGTAATGCAATTGCACTATCAGCAATAACAGTAAAGACAATTCAAGGTAGTGCGCCTTATTTATCGTTTGATGGAAAGGGGACTAAAGCAAATTCAACAGAACATTTGTTGAGTATTACATTGTCTGATGGTAGACAATATAGCATCCGTAATAATCCGTCATCGGAAATTAACCCAATTGAGTTGCCTGCTGTAGATCAAAAACTGAAAGATATTAAGAAATTCATTCCCGAAGGGAAATCAGTAGTTACTTTAACAGATGTAGTATCAACTAACAAATTTTGGAAAGATGATGATGGCGATAGTTCGATCTCTGTAACAGGTAATCTTACAATGACCGTGCAAAATGTTGATGGAAAAATAGTTAATGAGAATACAGAATTAAATGCTTGTTATTCGCCTTATAAAATCACTTTAACGAGTGATAGTGGTATTTTATCTACCCAATACGGAAAGCCAAGATCAACTGAGTTTAAAGGTGGAAGCGTTAGTTATTATCTAACACCTAAAGTTGCAGTTCCTTATGCATGCTTTGCTCAACCAACGTTAAGGTATAATGGAAATGTACTTGTTAGTTATCGTGGTCCAGTTGAACAGTGGGATGATGATAAAGGCTTTAAACCACAAGATATAAATTCCCCCGCATCAAATTTCCCAACTATAGGGGCTAAGGGGATGTACTTTGATTTAACGGTGGCAGGAGCATCGGCAAAAGAGTTAACTTACAGCAAATGGCCAACAGATTCAAATATAGATTTAAGTATAAAACAAGGAAGCCGTTACAATATTGCTAGAATAGAATTAACCGGACCTAGTGATTCAAATAAAGGTCAAACCTTATCAGTTGTTCCAACTTACTTTAATATTTATTCAGATAAAGCAAAGACAAATGTTATATACCGTTTTATGATAAGTAAATGGTTTGTTGCAAAGCCGACTTATAGCGGAGGTTTAGAGGCAGCCAAAGCGTACTGTAGTAGTTTAGGAAATGGTTATAGGCTTCCCCATATTGTTGAAATGACAAATGCAAATAATGATATTGTTGCTTGGGCAGGAGGATTATCTGGTCAACCTAATAATTTCCAACGTCGGATCGGGGGAGGATTCTTTGCAGAGTGGGGGTATACGGATAATGAATACTACGTGAATAGTGATTTTATACGGGATGATATCAATTTTGATTACTGGACTGCTGACCCTTTTTATGGTGGAGTACAAAATTATACTGTTTTTTCAAAGCAAGGTAATATTGGGCACTATTATTTTGTGCATAATGAAACTAGAGTTGTGTGCGTACGTTAATTATTAAGAAATGGAATTAAAAATTTTAGTTCCATCACAATTAGGTTTATGAGATAAAAACAAAAAACATCTAGTGTACTAGTTTAAGAATAAAAATGGTTATTGTAAGATAAAGTTATGGATTAAAAGACATTTAAGTTTGTAAGGTGATGATAAATTATTTGGTTACGTGTTGGTAAAATTATAGGATTGTGATTAGTTGTATCGAAGTTAAAGTCAATCGAATAATAAGACACGAATGAATTGTTACTGAAAGTATATATTCAAACAAAATTTCTACGCAGATCATGATGGAGATTAGACCTAGCTTTCTTATAACCATTTTTTAAGTAAATAAGATAGCAATTGTAGCTATTTTATAAAATAGTACAGCAAAAAATTAGAAAATTTTCTATGATAAAAGTAAAAAAAAGAAAATGACAGGCACTAAATCATATTGATCTTAAAAGAAGTTGAAGACGGTATTCTGGTTAAAGAGTTTTGTTGCAAATAAAGTATGGGAAATTCTATTTTTTATAAATAGTGAGAGAAATCTAACGATATAGAAAGCTTATATATCAAATGTTTAAAAGAATTAGAAGCGGGAAATCACAAGATTAAGTAGAAGTTTGCCGATTTGCAAGGATCAAATAACATGATGTGTTCTTATATTTTTTGATAATTGACTTATATAATTTAAGGAGGGAGAATATGATATGAAAAACAGACAAAATCATATTATGAAAGTACGGCAAACATTACCTGATAATGTAAGCTTTATTGCAGAAGAAATCGATTATTTAGATTGTCAAAAAAAAGATATTTCTAAAAAATTGACAGCATATGAAGCTTATAAAATGATGACATCTTATCAACCTAGATGGCTAAAAATACTATTTAAAATAAGGGATTGTTTAGTGAAATTAATCGGTGTCAAAGCGATTAATGGGTTTGATAGTTCTGCGGAAAATAAGCATCAACCAGACGAAAGCAATATGGCCGATTTTTTTACCATAACAGAGGAAACCAACGATAAACTGACATTAGTTGTAAAAGATTGCCATTTAGATGTATGTGTTTGTATTCGTGTTGTAGATAAAGGTACTGACATAAGTAAAAATACAGTATATTTAATTGCATCAGTTAAAAATCACAATATCTGGGGGAAATTATATATGTTACCCGTTGCTATTTTACATCCTTATATTGTTAATAAATTATTTGAAAATATAAAATAATAAGTCTTTTATTATAAATAACTTATCAAGTTGCAATGAGCATATCAGCTTTATTGCATAATATAATGATGTTATTAATTTCAAATCTATAAATAAAATATAAAACCATCTAGCTTATTTTTTTAGCTTTTATTGCGATTGTTTTATGAACAGATATTATTTGCCATAAACATTTGATACTATTTAAACGATGCAATTGATTAGGCCATAACGATTTGTTATCTCGTTAAAAATTATTATGAATCGTTTTAAAAAAATAAGGTGTTATATGAAAAATATAAGCAGGAAATGGATTGTTATTGCAGTTGTTATTATTTCTATTATTTTTATTTTATGGCAGCAATTAAAAACTGATGGGTATGGTTCAGATTTTATTAGTGGCAACGGACGTATTGAAGCGACTGAAATCAATATTTCAGCTAAATTAGCTGGTAGAATAGAAAAAATTAATGTTGATGAGGGCGATTTTGTTAAAGCCGGTCAAGCTTTAGTCGTCATGCAAACTGATACCTTACAAGCACAACTTAATGAAGCCCAAGCACAATACCGCCAAGCGGTTAGTAATGAAGCAAGTGCTAAAGCGCAAGTGGCATTAAAAATGAGTGATAAAGTTGCAGCGCAAGCAGGCGTAAGCCAAAAGGAAAGTGACTTAGATATCGCCTCAAAACATTTACAACGAACTACCGCACTATATCAAAAAGGTGCAATATCTATTCAACAATTTGATGACGATACTGCTAAAGTAAACAATGCTAAAGCAGCACTAGATTCAGCCAAATCACAAGTTACTGCCGCTGACGCAGCGATTGCAGTAGCCGAAGCGGGGGTTGATAGCGCCACATCGGCAATCAATGTTGCAAGTGCTAATATTAAAAGAATTCAAGCTGATATTGATGATAGTACTTTAAATGCCCCTGTTGACGGTCGTATTCAATACCGAATAGCACAATTAGGTGAAGTTTTACCTTCAGGCGGAAAAGTATTAAATTTAGTTAATTTGTATGATGTTTATCTTACATTCTTTTTACCTGAAACGGTCGCAGGTAAAGTGGGTATTGGTGATGAAGTGAGATTGATTTTAGATGCACTACCAGATAAAGCAATTTCTGCCAAAATATCGTTTGTATCAAGCGTTGCGCAGTTTACGCCTAAAACTGTTGAAACTAAAGATGAGCGTCAGAAATTGATGTTTAGAGTAAAAGCGCAATTAAGCCCTGAATTATTAAGATGTTTTATAAATCAAGTTAAAACAGGTTTACCAGGTGTAGCTTGGGTAAAACTTGATCCAAAAGCTTCGTGGCCGTCAGGCTTATCTGATATTGCAAAATGTCCAACAAAATAATTGGGGATAGCATATGTCAGAATCCGACAATAAAGATTTAGCTTTATCAACCGAAGCTAAATCGTTTGATGATGCAGTGGTAAAAATTAGTGATGTATCACTGCATTATAAAAAGAACCTTGCTCTTGATAATATCACTTTAGCTATACCGCCAAGATGTATGGTTGGATTGATAGGACCAGACGGTGTTGGAAAATCAAGTTTATTATCATTAATTGCTGGTTCGCATATTATTCAAGATGGGTTAGTATATGTATTTGACGGTGATATGAAAGATAAAACACACCGTAAAAATGTTTGCATACGTATTGCTTATATGCCGCAAGGGTTAGGCAAAAACCTTTATCCTACTTTATCCGTTGAAGAAAATTTACAATTTTTTGCTCGTCTGTTTGGTAATGATGCGGCCGAGCGTCGTCGCCGTATTGATGAATTAACGCGTAGTACTGGGTTATATCCATTTTTATCAAGACCGGCAGGGCGACTGTCCGGTGGTATGAAGCAAAAAGTTAGCTTATGTTCGGCTTTAATCCACGATCCTGATTTGTTAATTCTTGATGAACCTACAACTGGGGTGGATCCACTTTCCAGAGCCCAATTTTGGCAGTTAATTAACAAAATTCGTGAACAAAGACCCCAAATGAGTGTGATTGTTGCAACAGCCTACATGGACGAAGCTCAAAATTTTGATTGGTTGGTGGCAATGTATGGCGGTAAGATTCTTGAAACTGGCACACCAAAATCCTTACTAGTAAAGACAGGAAAAGATAATTTAGATGATGCATTCATTCAGCTAATGCCAGAAAGTGCTAGACAAGGTTATCAAACTGTCGAAATTCCACCTTTAGATCTTAATAAAGATTTGCAAACAGCCATAGAAGCAAAAGATTTAACTAAACAATTTGGTAATTTTATCGCAGTTGATCATGTTAATTTTTCAATTAAACAAGGTGAAATATTTGGCTTTTTAGGTTCAAATGGCTGTGGTAAATCAACCACCATGAAAATGTTAACGGGTTTATTACCGATTTCATCAGGAAAAGCATGGTTATTTGGTAAACCTATTGATGCTAGTGACATTAACGTTAGGCGTCATTTGGGGTATATGTCTCAGGCATTTTCTTTATATAGTGAATTAACGGTCAAACAAAATTTAGTTCTACATGCACGCCTGTTTGGTATTGAAGAAAGTAAAATACCTGCCCGCGTTGAAGAATTACTAAAACGTTTTGGTTTAGAACAAGATGCAGAAAATCTACCCGATAGCTTACCTTTAGGGGTAAAGCAACGGCTTTCATTGTCAGTTGCTGTTGTGCATAATCCACAAATTCTTATCCTTGATGAACCAACATCCGGCGTTGACCCCATTGCTCGAGATGATTTTTGGCGTTTAATTATCGAACTGTCTAGAAAAGATAAAGTAACAGTGTTTATAACAACTCATTTTATGAATGAGGCTGCAAGGTGTGATAGAATCTCATTAATGCATGCAGGCAAAGTATTAGCAAGCGATACTCCTGATCACATTATTAGCTCTAAACATGCTAAAACATTAGAGGAGGCCTTTATTAACTATCTTGTTGATGCAGGTGCTAATGATAGTAATGCAGAAGAACACTCTGTTGAACCACCAAAAGAAATACTCAATCAAGAAACAAAAACATTACCAAATCATCATGTTCAAGGGTTTAGTCTTAACCGTATGATAGGTTGCTTATGGCGTGAAACACTTGAGTTATCTAGAGATCCTTTACGAGCATTATTAGCGTTATTAGGTTCAGCAATTTTAATGTTAGTTATGGGATATGGTATTACGATGGATGTTGAAGATCTGAATTTTGCTGTACTTGACCGAGATCAAAGTGTAATTAGTCAAAATTATATTCTTAATTTATCGGGTTCTAAACGTTATTTTATTGAAAAAGCGCCAATTACAGATTATAACGATATGGATGCGCGGTTAAAAAGTAATGAAATCGCTTTAGCAATTGAAATCCCTCCCAATTTTGGTCGAGATATACAACGAGGTGCTCCTGTTGATATTGCTATTTGGATTGATGGGGCAATGCCGCTACGAGCTGAAACAATTAAAGGTTACGTTCAAGGAATGCATCTTGCTTGGCTAAGTGAAAAAGTAAAAGAAGTAACAGGAAAATCCTCAACTAGTTTGGCAAATATAGAAACAAGATACCGTTATAATCCTGATATTAAAAGCTTACCTTCCATGGTACCGGCTGTAATACCAATTTTATTATTGATGATTCCATCTATGCTGGCGGCTTTATCGGTTGTGCGTGAAAAAGAGATGGGTTCAATTATCAATTTATATGTAACTCCAGTAACTAAAGCTGAATTTTTGCTAGGTAAACAAGTGCCTTATATCATTATTTCCATGTTTAGCTTTTTATTATTGTTATTGATGGCAATTACCATTTTTGCTGTTCCCGTAAAAGGAAGTCTATTTACTTTATGCCTTGCTGCCTTTGCTTACTGTATTATTTCAACGGGTTTTGGTTTGTTAGCTTCAACTGTTACTCGTAGTCAAATTGCTGTTATCTTTTTAACTTGTGTAGGTACAATGCTACCAGCAATTCAATTCTCGGGATTACTCAATCCTGTCGCATCTTTAGAAGGTGGTGGTCGTTATATTGGTGAAGTTTATCCAACAACACATATGCTAATTATTGCTCGCGGTGTGTTTAATAAAGCACTTGGTTTTATGGATCTGCACAATTCAATATTTGCTTTATTGGTCACAATCCCCATTGTTCTTGGGGCAAGTATTTTTCTTCTTAAAAAACAAGAAGGATAGATATTATGCAAAGTTTAATTAATATTTATCGCTTAGGGATTAAAGAGTTATGGGGTCTATTGCGTGATCCTATCATGTTGTTGTTAATTGGCTATTGCTTTACCTTTGATATTTACATTGCCGCAACAGCTACTTCTGATTCGTTGCACCATGCTTCGATTGCAGTTGTTGATGAAGATGACTCACCGTTATCACGGCAAATTATTGCAGCATTTTATCCGCCAATGTTTAATGATCCCGTTAAATTATACTCAATGAACGATGTTGATCATGGTATGGATACGGATAATTATACGTTTGCTTTAAATATTCCGCCTAATTTTCAACGTGATGTGCTAAATAGTCAAAGTCCAGAACTTCAACTTAATATTGATGCAACACGAATGGGGCAAGCATTTGTTGGGAATGGTTATATAACACAGATTGTTACTGGAGAAGTGACTGAATATGTTAATCGTTACAGTAAGGCAACTAATTTGCCAGTTAATATACAAGTGCATACTGCATTTAATCCTAATTTAACGCGATCTTGGTTTGGTTCAGTCATGGAAATTATCAATATTGTGACAACATTATCTATTATTTTAACTGGGGCAGCCTTAATGAAAGAGCGGGAACATGGTACGATTGACCATCTTCTTGCTATGCCTGTTACCCCTTTTGAAATTATGCTCTCCAAAGTATGGTCAATGGGACTTGTGGTATTAATATCAACATGGGTGGCATTGTTGTTAGTTGTTCATAGTTGGCTAAAAGTACCAATTGCAGGTTCGGTAAGCTTATTTTTGATTGGAGCTGCATTGCATCTTTTTGTTACAACGTCACTTGGAATATTTATGGCAACAGTAGCAAAATCCACTGCGCAATTCGCAATGTTACTAATTTTAGTTTTATTACCACTACAAATGCTATCTGGGGGTAGTACTCCGCGTGAAAGTATGCCTGAAATTGTGCAAAACATTATGATGTTTGCTCCAACCACGCATTTTGTTGAATTAGGGCAGGCAATACTGTATCGAGGTGCTGGTTTAAGCGTGGTTTGGACTTCATTTGCGTGGTTATTGGTAATTGGTACTGTATTCTTTTTAATTGCTTTAAGACGTTTTCGTAGTTCAATTGTAAATATGGGCTCATAATGTCCTATATTTTATTGCAAAATTAGTTGTAAGGATTACTCGTATTGTTTACAAAAATTTGAGAAACGACATAATATGGATACTAAGAATTGAATAGTTACGTAATATGCTGTTAAACATCAGATAACAGAATTATAAATATGAATAAATTTATCTGTAACTATCCCCTAAAATAGTACAGCAAAAAAGTAGAAAATTATCTATGATAAAAGTAAAAGGGGATTTAATTATGAAAAAAATGACTGAACATCAAATCGTCGCTATTTTAAAAGAAGCTGAAGCAGGTATTCCTGTCAAGGAACTCTGCCGTAAATATGGCATGGGTAATTCAACTTTTTATAAATGGCGGGAAAAATACGGCGGAATGGAAACTTCGGATATCAAACGCTTAAAAGAGCTGGAGGCTGAAAACCGCAAACTTAAGCAGATGTTTGCCGAGCTTAGCTTAAAATCACAGCTTCAGGAAGAAATCATAAAAAAGCTTTAGTGCCCACAAAGGCACGTAAAACGTGGGCACAGCAACTACAACAAAATCATTCAGTTACTATTGCTATGAGTTGTGCCATTGTTGGCTTAAGCCGTTGTGCTTACTATTATCAACCTAAGTTACAGGATGATTCGGTGATTGTTTCGGTATTGAATGCTATCACAGACCGGCATTTACGCTGGGGCTTTCCTAAATGCTTTAATCGTATCAGAAAGCTCGGCTATCAATGGAACCATAAGCGTGTTTATCGGGTGTATTGTGAATTAAAGCTTAATCTCAGAGTAAAACGAAAAAAACGCATTCCTCCACGATGCCCGGAAAAGCTATTGGTGCCTAA
>NZ_LZHR01000118.1:0-107798 GCF_001690675.1 Gilliamella sp. Occ4-3 | reverse complement strand
TAGGATGGTCCTCATCATCGCTAGTCGTAGCATGAATAATTCTAATTTCTGGATTGATTGATATAATCATACCAATATGTGAAAAATCACTACCACCTAATTGATTGACTATAAGACTATCGGTTTGTATACCTTTTCTAAAAATCCAATCGCCAACTTTTACTGAATATGGTATTTCGGTGGTTGGATTTGAAAAATGAACAGTATCATTAGCTAGAGCAAAATTTACTAGCATCATAATTAACATCATACAAAGATAATAGCAATATCTCATCAAAAATCGTTTCTTAATAAAAAAGGGTAATCACTATTTACCCTTTTTAGATTCTTCTAAAAGTATAATCTATATTGACGATAATATAGCTATTTAAGATTAATTAGCCATTTACCATCAGCTTTAATCACCGATATGTTTTTTTCCTCTTTTTTAGTAGCATCTTTAAAGATAACAGTAGTACTAACTATTGCCATATTTTTTTCATCATTAGTATATTTTACGAGTTCAGATTCGACTTTATCAAGTCCTCCATGTTCATCAGCAAATTGTTTACCTCGCTGTAGTGCTTCTTGCATTTTGCTTTTAACGAACATTCGCATATCCATACCTTTGTTATCATCATCTTTAGGAAAATTGATGAGATTTATAACAGTATCTGAATCACCTTTGTAGATCGCTGAGATAAATTTTTCTGCTACTTGTTCAGGAGAATCATTATTCGAACATGCAGTTACCATAAGTGCTAATAAAAATACACTTAAAAATTTCATTATCAATTTCATTTTTAATCCCATCATCAATTTAAATTATAATTAAAATATTACATAAATTTCCTTTGATAAAAATAAACAACATCAAAGGAAATGGTGTTAAATAATACTATATAATCAAATAATTGCAAAGTAATATGGAATAATAACTACTATTTAAAATTTAAAAGGATATCTTGCCAACTTTGATCTAATTTAGCTTCAATAATCATTGGCTTATGTTGGATTGGATGTTTGATTTCAAGTTTGCTTGCATGCAACATCAATCGTTTGATATTAAAATAAGTTGCAAATGCACGATTCTGATGTAAATCGCCATGTTTGCTATCCCCCAATATCGGATGGAAAATATGTTTCATATGGCGACGTAGTTGATGTTTACGACCAGTTTGTGGTTTTAATTCAACAAAACTATACCTTGCTGTTTCAAATTTGCCAACCTTAATCGGAACTTCAATTTTGCTTATAGATTTGTAAAATGTGACGGCATCTTGTGCTGGTTTATTATTATTAGTAAATTTATCTGCAATTTTATCTAATTCTTCAACTAAAGGGTAATCAATCACCGCTTCCCCCTCAACATAACCGCGCACAATCGCATGATACGTTTTTTCAATTTGTTTTTTTGCAAATTCTTCTGACATAATTCTTGCTACATCACTAGAAAGGGCAAACAACAAAACACCAGAGGTTGGTCTATCTAGCCTATGTATAGGGAAGACATGTTGACCGATTTGATCACGCAATGTTTGCATCACAACAACTGTTTCAGTTTTATCTAACCAACTGCGATGCACAAGCCAACCAGATGGTTTGTTAATGGCAATTAAGTCATCATCTTGATAAAGGATTTCAAACATAGAATATTTATAAAATATCAATTATAAAAAGAGTTCTTCAAGCTCTTTAGCTATACTAGGACCATTATTATCACCAATGGCATAATTTGCTTTGGCTTTCACTTCATCATCAGCATTACCCATCGCAATCCCTAATCCAGCAATAGATAACATACTTATGTCATTATAACTGTCACCAAAAGCGACTATTTCGCTTAAATCAATATTTTCGTACTCTGCCCAGTGAGTTAATCCATTTCCTTTGGTATTTCCTTTAACTGCTACATCTGCTCGATTTGACCAAGACCATTCACACGAAAACATACCAAAGGAATCAACTGCATTTGAAAATTGTTGTAAAGCAGGTATATTATGACTACTTGTTGCAAATTTAAAAATAGCGTCAGATTGCTCAATAACTTTTTCAAAATCATCTACTTTTTTAATTTCAGGTTGTAAAAACTCAGGCAATGATTTAACCCACTTAAAAAAGCTTTCTAGATGATCATCTAACAATTCATAAGTCATTATTTTATCAGTATAAATTAATGTATGAATACCATATTGATTGACAAGATTTAGTAGCATTCGAGCCTGATCTTTCGTCATTGGTTTAGCGGCAAAAGCGTTTTGTTTCTCAAAATCATAGAGATAAGATCCATTACAACAAATTGCCGGGGTTGATAATTTGAGCTGATAGTAATAAGGATAAATTACAGAATGATGCCGCCCTGAAACTAAAATAACTTTCATACCTTTAGCTGTAATTTTTTCAATGGCCGCTATTGTTTCTGGTAAAATTAAACGATTGCCGGCTAACAACGTACCATCCATATCAAAGGCTACGGCTTTATACTTCATATAATACCTCTTTTCATTTCTGATCTTAGCTATAAAGACTGACTAATTACTAAAAGTTCAATAAAATTATAATTCTATTTTTTGACGACCAACAAACGAATGCGATAAGGTGGTACCATCTACCATTTCGAGTTCACCACCAACTGGAACACCATGAGCTATTCTTGTTGCTGTTACATTAAACTCTGCACACATTTGCGCAATATAATTAGCTGTTGCATCACCTTCGACGGTGGGATTAGTGGCTAAAATAACTTCGCTAATCGACTCTGAAGATAGTTTTTTTTTCAATAAATCAAGACCTATATCACTAGGGCCAATACCATCTAAAGGTGATAAATGCCCTAATAATACAAAATAGCGACCACTATACTGCCCAGTTTGTTCAATGGCTACTATATCTGCTGGAGTTTCAACCACACAAAGCTGTTCACTACTTTGACGACGAGCATTTGCACAAATAGTACAGGTTTCTTGTTCGGTAAAAGTTCGGCATTCCTTGCAATGGCCGATATTTATCATTGCTTCATGTAGCTCATGAGCTAATTTAATGCCACCTTGTCGATTTCGTTGTAATAAATGAAAGGCCATTCGTTGCGCCGATTTTGGACCAACGCCAGGTAAACAACGCAATGCTTCCATAAGTGATTCTAATAATGGGCTTATTTGCATGAATTATTTGGTTTCCACATATTTGAGTTTTAAGATAATAATACCTTTTTTAAAAAATCTATCAAACAAGAATTATTCTATTGTTTAATTAACTAACGATAAAATCAAAAAGATTGCAGAAAATAAGTAGGTAGGATGTTACATAACGTACAATCTATGTTATAAAAGCACTATTCAAATATATAACATTATTATGTATAAATTTTTAGGTTATCTTTTGTTCTTGCTACGATGATAACTTTTTGGTTCTTCACCTTTAAAAAGACGCATAATGTTATTATTATGGCGAACAATAATCAAACACGAAAGCATTGCAACTGGTAAAGTAAGCTCAGGTTTGAATAACCAAACATAAAATGGCGCCATAAGAAAACCAACAACTGCAGCTACCGAAGAATATCCTGTAATTAGTAAAGTAAGTAACCAAGTTAAAATAAAGCAACCTGTAAAATCAAACCCAATTGGAGCCATCATACCTAACGCAGTTGCAACTCCTTTTCCTCCACGAAAATGAAAAAAACAGGGGAAAATATGTCCTAAACAAGCAAAAATACCAATAATACCTAAAAAGAAAGGTGTAATACCAATCCGATATGAAATATAAACAGGAATTGTACCTTTTAACATATCAAAGATTAAAACAAAAATGGCTGGTAATTTGCCATTGAGTCGTAAAATATTGGTTGCTCCAGGATTGTGAGATCCATGTTCTGAAGGATTAGGTAAATGCATGATACGACTAATGATCATTGCACCAGAAAGCGAGCCCAAAATATAGGCGACTATGATCATCAATACAATTAGCAATGTCAAAATATACCCCCTTTCATCAACCACACCATGCTGATAATTGCACTTAAGAATCTTACCAAACTCGTCGTAAATCCAGTTTCTGTCTATTTTCAGTACTTATTTAACTATAATATTAATTAAAGTATATAAAAAGACTGGGCGTTGCTCCTCGCCCGTTCTTTATATGCTATATTAATAATAATTCTAGACTACTTTTTGTTTTTCCAACAACGGTTTTAAATATTCACCAGTGAAGGAATGTTTAGATTTCGCAACCTCTTCTGGCGTCCCTTCGGCAATAATTTCTCCGCCACCATTACCACCTTCTGGTCCTAAGTCCACAATCCAGTCTGCTGTTTTAACTACATCCAAATTATGCTCGATAACAACGATAGTATTGCCTTTATCTCGTAATGAATGTAATTGCGTTAATAATTGTTTCACATCGGCAAAATGTAGCCCAGTTGTTGGTTCATCTAAGATATACAAAGTACGACCAGTATCTCGCTTAGATAATTCTTTTGCGAGTTTTACTCGTTGCGCTTCACCACCCGATAATGTTGTTGCTGACTGTCCAATGGTAATATAAGAAAGCCCAACATCAATCAATGTTTGCAGTTTGCGTGCTATCATTGGCACGGCATCGAAAAACTCACGACCTTCTTCAACTGTCATATTTAAAATTTCGTTAATAGACTTTCCTTTATATTTGATCTCTAGGGTCTCACGGTTATAGCGAGCACCATGACACTGATCACAAGGAACATAAATATCAGGCAAAAAGTGCATTTCAACTTTGATTAAACCATCACCTTGACAAGCTTCACAGCGTCCACCCTTAACATTAAAACTAAAGCGACCTGGATTATAGCCTCGAGCTCGAGATTCTGGTACACCAGCATAAAGTTCACGGATAGAAGTAAAAAATCCAGTATAAGTTGCTGGATTAGAACGTGGCGTACGTCCAATTGGGCTTTGGTCAATCGCAATTACTTTATCAAAATGGTTAAGTCCTTTGATTGATTTATAGGGTGCTATTTCAGTTTTTTCTGCACCATTGAGTTCGTTTTGGGCAAGGGGATATAAGGTATCATTAATTAAGGTTGATTTTCCCGAGCCCGATACACCAGTGATACATGTAAATAAGCCAACTGGAATATTTAATGTCACATCTTTAAGATTATTACCGGTTGCACCAATAAGAGATAACATTTTTTTCTTATCGACTTTGGTGCGAATAGTTGGTATTTCAATTTTTTCTTTACCGGATAAATATTTTCCTGTTAAAGATGTTTTACATGCCATTATTTGTTTGGGTGTTCCCTGAGCAACAACTTCACCACCATGAACCCCTGCCCCAGGACCAATATCAATTACATAATCAGCAGCCATAATAGCTTCTTCATCATGTTCAACGACTATAACAGTATTACCTAAGTCACGTAAATGCGTTAAAGTGTCAATCAGACGAGTATTATCTCGCTGATGCAATCCAATAGAAGGTTCATCCAGCACATACATCACGCCAACAAGACCTGCACCAATTTGGCTTGCTAATCGAATACGTTGTGCTTCACCACCTGATAATGTTTCAGCGGATCTTGAAAGCGTTAAATAGTTAAGTCCAACGTTAATCAAAAATTGTAAACGATCGTTGATCTCTTTCAAGATTTTTTCTGCAATTTGAGCTCGTTGCCCAGTCAATGTCAATTTATCAAAAAAATCCTTGGCTTGTTGCGTACTTAAATCACTAATTGTTGGTAAATTTGTATCATTAATAAACACATTTCTTGCTGCCGTACATAACCTAGAACCACCACAACAAGGACAAGGTCGATGGCTAATATATTTTGCTAGCTCTTCACGGATAGTTTGTGATTCAGTTTCTTTATACCGACGAGCTAAATTATTAATAATCCCTTCAAATGGATGTTTACGCTTAACCACATCACCACGATCGTTTGAATAAACAAACTGAATTTCGGTATTACCTGAACCATTTAATAAAATGTCTTTTATCTTTTCAGGTAATTTTTCATACGGTTTATCAATGTCAAACTTATAATGATCTGCTAATGATTTTAGCATCTGGAAATAGTAAAAATTGCGACGATCCCAACCTTTAATCGCACCAGCAGCTAATGAAACTTCTGGCATCTGAACAATACGTTTTTGATCAAAATATTGTTGCACACCCAAACCATCACACTCAGGGCACGCACCAGCAGGATTATTGAACGAGAATAATCTCGGTTCTAATTCAGAAATACTGTAACCACAAATAGGACAAGCAAAATTAGCCGAAAACAAATATTCTTCAGCTTGTGGATCATCCAAATTGGCGACTTTAACAATACCATTAGTGATCGAAAGAACCGTTTCAATCGACTCCGCTAAACGAAGTTTTAAGTCGTCACGAATACGAAAACGATCAACAACAACTTCAATGGTATGTTTTTTTTGCAATTCAAGAATTGGCGGATCAGAAAGATCATATACATCACCATCCACTCGTACCCGAATATAACCACTAGCAGCAAGTTGCTCGAACAGTTTAACAAACTCCCCTTTACGCTCAGTAACCACAGGGGCAAGTAGCATATAACGATTATCAGACGGTAACGCCATGATGCTATCGACCATCTGTGATATCGTTTGTGCAGCTAACGGTAAATGATGATTTGGACAACGAGGCTCTCCAATTCGAGCAAAAAGCAAACGTAAGTAATCATAAATTTCAGTGATAGTCCCTACTGTCGAACGAGGGTTATGCGAAGTTGATTTTTGCTCAATCGAAATTGCAGGTGATAATCCTTCAATATGATCTACATCAGGTTTTTCCATCAATGATAAAAACTGACGAGCATACGCCGACAACGATTCAACATAGCGTCGTTGCCCTTCGGCATATAAAGTATCAAATGCTAACGAAGATTTACCTGATCCAGAAAGACCTGTAATAACAACTAATTTATCTCTTGGAATGGTTACATTAATGTTTTTTAGATTGTGCGTTCTCGCACCACGAATATCGATATCTTTGATTGACATAGATCTCTTCTTTTTTGTGTTTTTAAACAAAATGGATAGAAAATTAACTGTATATTATACCAGTAACATTTGATTAAATATACAACTATATAGCTTAATATACTACTTAGCTAATTTTATACTAAAACACAGTGTTACCTGAAACTTTTTGACAAAAAATAAACTAAAAATATTTATTTTTACAGCAGAAAAAACGGCCATTAATGACCGTCATTTGTTGATTCAACTTAGTATGTCAATTTTGGCGTCGCATCAACAGGAATAATTGCGCCGCGATACTGTATAACCGTGCCAGCCACCAAGTGCCCTTGTAATGCTGACTGAGAAGGGTTCCTTCCACTTAAACGAGCCCCAAGATAACCTGCACTAAATGAATCACCAGCGGCCGTAGTATCAATCACTTTATCTTTAGCAATTTTATTAGCAGGAACTTCAAAACGACCATCAGCAGAATCAATAATACAGCTATCACTGCCACGTTTAATAACAATTTCAGTTACACCAAATTGTTTTGTACGCTCAATAACTTGCTCATAAGGTAGCTTACCCCATAATAAATCTTCGTCATCTAATGTTAAAAATGCAATATCTGTAAAGCTAAGAATATCAGCATAAACACTACGAGCCAAATCAAGGCTACTCCATAAACATGGACGAAAATTATTATCAAAAATAACTTTACCGCTATTAGCTTTAACACGTTTTAAAAGATCTAATAATTTAAGGATACTTTCAGCATCTAAAATAGCAATACTAATACCGCTCAAATATACATAATCATAATGTTCAATTTGCTGAATTATTCTATCTGTTTCAGTTGTTTTCAACCAAAATTTAGCAGCAGCATCATTACGCCAATAATAAAAAGACCGTTCACCATGTTCATCAGTAACAATAGAATAAAGCCCCGGCATTTTATCAGACATTCTTTGTACTAAATCTGTTTGAATGTTTTCTGTTTCCCAACAATCTAACATTTCTTGACTGAAGGGATCGGTACCAAGCCCGGTTACATAATGTATTGAAAAATCATTATCTTTTAGTAAACGAGACAAATAAACCGATGTATTAAGCGTATCACCACCAAAACCACGCGTAGTCGAATCCTGATTCATCGACAATTCAATCATACATTCGCCAATAACAGCTATTTTTGTAGTCATAATATACTTATCATCTTTAACCTTTTTATAAATAATCTAACGCGATTTTTACCACAACTTTGCGAACTGTTTCGATATTATTATCAATTGCACAAAGCGGTTTATGCACTTCATTAGGTAAAAACACGATAAAATCATTTGGGTGTAATATCAACAAGGTTTCTTCTTTTGGTGTTTCGATAAAAGCAATATCATTTTCTACTAATTTATTATCTAACACTTTTGTATATGGCGGTAACGTACTTACTGCCATACCCTCTTGCCCAACTAAAACAATCTGAACGTCAATATATTTTTCATGATATTCTGGATTAGCATCGTGGATATATCGCGATGTACTATCTGACACAATAAAAAACATATTATCACCATCAATATCGTAACGCCCAACAGGCGTATTATTATTGACATTATCTTTAATATATTCAATTGATTGTTTAATTTTTTCGGGTAAATAAGGAACTAACCCTAAATGATTAATATTACCTAAAATCATACCAAATGATCCTTAAAAATATTGCTGAAAATTAATACTAATAACCAAATTAGTTGTAACTAACTTATACTATGATAAAGTTAATTAAATTGATAAAGAGTATATACATAAGTCACTTGTTTTTGTAGATTCTTTGACATATTTCTTCACATTTGTTTGTTTTCATCACTTCGATGATATGTGATAACTGTGATTTAAATATAGGTTGTTGAGTTATTAATTGTTCGGCCTTTTCAATGATTGCTGTCTTTTTCGATTCTGGGATAAATTTTGCGTAATTTTCAGCTGATTGTTCTAATGTGGTGATAATATCCAATTTAGATTGTTCAGTTAAACAATCTGGTAAAGCAATCCACTTAAATCCACCGTAGTAATATTTTAACATTTCTGATTGCATCATTTTCACACTATACTGTATGACTCCACCTCTTTCATTATCGGGAAGTTCTTTATAAAACTGATTAACATGAGGAGATATTGCCGCAAAATATTTTATATTAAAAGTGCTTAATAAAATAATTTCTTGTTGAAATCGTTTTAGGTTATTTGTTAGATCTTGGCTAGTTATTTCATTTGATTTATTTGATAAAAAGGTTAAATAAATCTCAACTATATGGTTGATATAATTGGTTATATCTAATTTTTCATCTATTTTATCTTTTGAAAAATTCTCAAGAAGTTTGGGATCAGTAAATTGGCTAAGAATTTCTTTACCTTCTTTTGTATATAATCTAGGTAATGTTTTTTGCGCTTCAAATTTTTGGGTTAATTGATAGAGCCTCGTGCGTTCTGAGTGATAATTTAAACCTGTAGCATTCGCAAAGCAACTAGTTAAAATTAATATGACACTTATTATTAACTTCATCATTTGTTATTCCTTATTTTATAATTGTCAAAATTTGGTTACTTAGCCTTGGCAATTTGCGCTTTTAGCATGGCTAGCCTACTTTGCCCTTGTTGCATTTTTTTTTCAGGTGATAATTCGTTACGCTGATCTTGCCACTCCAAGTCGTCTTGTGGCAGTTCTAATAAAAATCGACTCGGTTCAACTTGAAGGGTTTCGCCAAATTGTTTACGTTGCCGGCTAAAAGAAAAAGTCAGTTCTCGTTGCGCCCGAGTAATACCAACATAAGCTAAACGGCGCTCTTCTTCAATGTTATCTTCATCAATGCTGGTTTGATGAGGTAATAAACCTTCGGACATGCCAATCAAGTAGACATAAGGAAACTCTAATCCTTTAGATGCATGTAGTGTCATAAGTTGTACTTGGTCGAGTTCTTCTTCGGACTCGTTACGTTCTAACATATCACGCAAAGTAAATCTCGCGACAGCTTGTTCAAGTGTCATTGCTTCATCAATATCATCACCTTGCAACATATCATTTAACCAACTGACCAATTGTTCTACATTGCGCATGCGCATTTGCCCAGATGTTGGAGATGATGAGGTTTCATAAATCCAGCTCTCATAATGAATCCCGTGTAAAAGTTCATAAATTGCTTCCATGGGTTCAGTATGAGATTTTTGAATAAGGGCATCAAACCATTGTATGAATTCTTGTAATGACTCCATACGTTTACCTGAAAGCAATTGGGTCAACCCCATATCATGGCTTGCTTGATATAAACTAACACCTCGATGATTTGCCCATTCGCCAAGTTTTTGAATAGTCGCTGGACCAATTTCTCGTTTTGGTGTGTTAATAATACGAATAAACGCATTATCATCATCTGGATTAGTTAATAATCGCAAATATGCCATTAAGTCTTTAATTTCAATTCGAGCAAAAAATGATGTGCCGCCAGAGATTCGATACGGTATCCGATATTGCATGAGTATCTTTTCAATTAGTCGTGCCTGATGATTGCCACGATATAAGATAGCGTATTGACCATATTGACTGTTATGCGCAAAGCGATGGCCAATAAGGTGATTAATAACTTTTTCGGCTTCATGCTCTTCGCTATCGGCTGAAATAACTTTTAATGTTTCACCATAACCCAGTTCTGAGAAAAGTTTTTTTTCAAAGATATGTGGATTATTTTCGATTAAGATATTCGCCACTTTTAAAATTCGACCCGATGATCGGTAATTTTGTTCTAATTTGATCACTTCTAAATTAGGAAAATCTTGTTTAAGTAATACTAAATTTTGTGGTCGTGCACCACGCCAAGAGTAAATAGACTGATCATCATCACCAACAACAGTAAATTTAGCTCGGTTACCAACTAGTAATTTGATAAATTCGTACTGACTTGTGTTTGTGTCTTGATATTCATCAACCAACAAATAACGAACTTTGTTTTGCCATTTTTCGCGAACTTCTTCGTTGGTTTTTAATAAGAGTGTGGGCAATAATATAAGATCATCAAAATCTAATATACTGCAAGCTTTTAATTGTTTTTCATACAATTGATAACAGTGAGCAAATAGTTTCTCTTTATTCGTCTGCGCTCTTGCCATCGCAATAGTTGAATCAACAAGATCATTTTTCCAATTTGAGATTGTTGAGCGTAATTGATTAATCAAATCCTTATCATCTTCTAACCATTGATGAGTTAGTTCCTTGAGTAGCGCTGTTTGATCATGATCATCAAATAGAGAGAAGTTAGATTTAATTCCCAGATGAGTATACTCTCGGCGAATAATATCCAATCCTAGCGTATGGAATGTTGATATTTTAAGCCCTCTTGCTTCTTGTTTACTAAGCGCTTGGGCTATACGTTCTTTCATTTCGCGTGCGGCTTTATTCGTAAAGGTAACCGCAACAATATGGCGTGGTAAATATTCTTTAACATGAATTAAATAGGAAATTTTGTTAATGATAACCCGAGTTTTGCCAGAACCTGCTCCAGCTAAAACAAGACACGGTCCTGAAACATATTCAACGGCTTTTTGTTGACTTGAATTTAAACGCACAGAATAAAACCATTAGGAAAAATGTGAGTTAGTATATAACGATATACTAGTAGCGCGCAATTAGCGTCATTATTGAGCAAATATAATTGCTATTTTGTTAAATATTATTTGATGAATGTTAAAGCCTGTTCAACAACCTCGACCCCTGCCCCTTTTTTATGCGCATTTTCACTAAGATAACGCCGCCATTGCTTTGCTCCTTTACGTCCATTAAATATACCTAAAGTATGCCGCATAATATGGTTAAGTTGCGCACCTTGCATTAGCTGTTGTTCGATATAAGGGTAAAGTGCTTGAATAGCAGATAGGGGATCAATGATGGGGGTATTTGTGCCAAAAATTTGCGTATCAATTTCAGTAAGTAACAATGGATTTTGATATGCCTCTCGCCCAACCATTACACCATCAACATGCTGTAAATGACATTTTATTTCATCAATCGTTTTTATGCCACCATTGATGGCTATAGTTAAATTGGGATAATCTTGTTTCAATTTATAAACACGTTCATAGTCAAGTGGAGGAACCTCACGATTTTCCTTTGGGCTTAATCCTGATAACCATGCTTTGCGCGCATGTACAATAAATGTTTTGGTGTAAGGCATTACCTTTTCAATAAATTGACACAAAAAAGTATAGCTATCGCAATCATCAATACCAATTCTTGTTTTTACCGTGACGGGAATATCAACCTGATCTTGCATCTGAGCGATACAATCGGCAACCAAATTTGGATTTCCCATTAAACAAGCACCAAACATACCATTTTGTACGCGATCTGATGGACATCCCACATTTAAGTTGATTTCGTCATAACCACGTTCTTGCGCTAATTTTGCACATTGCGCTAATGCGTTAGGATCACTACCGCCTAGTTGCAAGCTAACTGGATGCTCTTCATTGTTGAAAGCTAAATAATCACCTTTCCCAAATAAAATTGCGCCTGTAGTCACCATTTCGGTATATAGCAATGCTTTTTTTGTTAAAATTCGATGAAAATAACGGCAATGTTTATCTGTCCAATCTAACATAGGAGCGATGGAAAATTTATTTTTTGTTGAATTCATTGATACACCAATATTTATAGCTATTTTTACTGATTATTTCAGAAATATTATTTTTGCTTATTTTTACCTATTTTGATATATTTTTCCATCATCAGGATCCCACATGGGCTCCCACGCGGATAGGACAAAATAATTTAGGATAAACAATTTATGGCTCATTATATCATAGAGAAACGTATTCGTGCAGACGGAACACCTCGATATCGTTGTACCGTTGTAATAAAAGAAAAAACCAAGGTTATTTATCGTGAGTCAAAGACATTTAGCAAACAACAAATAGCAAAAACATGGGGAACAAATCAAGTATCGAAAATAGAGCAATTCGGGATCCCACAGAAAAACGATATAACAAAATTAACATTAGGGAATCTTTTAAATAAATACTTATCTGATCCAAATCTTGGTGAAAAAGCAGGACGAACAAAACGATATGTTATTCAAATGATTATCAATAGTGACATTGCAAATATAAAATTATCTGATCTAAAAACGCATCACATAATTGAACACTGCAGGGCTAGAGCAGCCTCAGGAACCAAACCAGCTACTATCAACCATGATATAAGCTATATTGGTTCTATTCTTGAAGTTGCGCGGCCTATTTATGGAATAAATATTGATAAAACAGTTGTAGAGGATGCTAGACCGTTATTAATACAGATGAATTTAATCGGAAAAAGCCAACGCAGAGCAAGACGACCAATAAGTGATGAATTAAATCGTATTGTTGAAAAACTACAAGAACGGCAGTCACATAAATATTCAAAAATTCCTTTTGTCGATATTTTGAATTTTTCAATATTGTCATGTATGCGAATAGGTGAAATATGTTCTCTAAAATGGGATGATGTAGATTATAAACAAAAAGCAGTACTAGTTAGAAACAGAAAAGATCCTAGAAAAAAAATAGGAAATCATATGCTTGTACCCTTGTTAGGCGAAGCGTGGACTATTTTACAATCACAACCTAAAAACAACGAGTTAATATTCCCTTATAATTCAAGATCTGTAACTGCAGGTTTTCAGCGAGTTAGAAATAAACTTGGTATTATTGATTTAAGGTATCATGACATGAGGCGAGAAGGAGCTAGTCGATTATTAGAACAGGGTTTTGCAATAGAAGAAGTGGCTCAAGTGACAGGACATAGAAATTTACAAACGCTCTGGAATATTTATATTAGTTTATTCCCAAATTCATTACATGCTAAATTTAACAAATTAAAAGAAAAAGAAAGCTAGTTTTCTTTCGCTTTAATAATGAAATTACGGGCGAATGCTACATTATCAATAGCGACGACGATCACAATTATGTATTCTATCAAACGCAGAAAACACTATATGATATCGCCGATTTTGTGATGCTACATGACGCTGTTGAGTATTGTAGGCTATTATTTGATAAAAATTAGAAAAATAAAAAACAATATTATTCCAACCTCAATTATTATTTTTTGTTTATATTTAATTTTGCGTAAAATAAATTGAAAAATATTTTCTTTTAAATAGTAATCAATTTCTTTTTGCAACATTTTATTACCACCTAGTATTTCAAAAATTTTCTGCTTTTGGTTTTTAAGTGTTTCTTTTTTTTCAATAAGATAATCAGTTATCTCCACTTCCTTGATGTTTTTTTTCCAAGTTTCTACCGTTGTAAGCTGATTTATAAAGGTTTTATTAGATTTTCCTTCTTCTTTTTTATCATTACTATAATTAAACTTAATTCCAAATTGCTCGTAAAAGCGATTTCTCCGTTCCTTGTTTTCTAAATTAGCTTGACCTTGACAAAGAGTGATAGTATCAAGTATTGCACTAGAATAGTTATGCTTCGCCCATAATATTATTTGATTCATGATATATGTACCTATTCTATATCCTCGTATTTCTTCCGGATCTAAAAATACTGCTCCCCTAGACATAGAATCAGAAGTGATAGACAATCGCTTAGCCCTCCTGTCATAACTTGCGCCAAACCAACCATGACCGACTCCTGTTGCGCATCTATCTAATACTCGATACGAAATTGTTAAAGAGTCTAGTCCAAAATCACCCTCAGAGTTAACCTCTTCTTTTTCAAGTATAATAGTAAAAAAAGGGGCTTCTTTGGCTGATATTTCACCTTGATATACTTCTAAAAGTAAAATGCGGGGACTTAGAATGTCTGTTTCATTTTTACTAAGACGGGGTAATAACTTACTCACAATTTTTACCTTTGTTTATCGTTATTATCATAATAATGTCTTATTTTTACACAAAACAAAAATGTTATGAAGATAAAATACACTTTACGGCTTGTCTGGAAATACTGCATTAATGTCTGATACATCAACACGCATTAACAAGATTCGATATTTTTTCCACGCTTTTAACTGCGCTTCTTCATCAGCTTCTTGCATATCAAGATCGATAATATCTTGCAAAATAGCTATTTTTTCGTTAGCTTCGTTGATTAATGAGTTTTTTAATGCCTGGTTATTTTTGATGATATGTTCATTTTTTGCATCTTCATCTAATACCCATTTTTTTCCGCTCCATTTACAAAACTCGAACGGTTTTAGCTCAGTAAACCCACTCTTGATTTTACCGAGATAATCGATTTTTTTTGCTTCTTTTGTTTCAATGTTATAAACGGTTTTATCCCTATTGTCCTCAACTAACACCCAGGCACCGTTTTGCATACACGGACAATATCCATCTTTGAACTCAGGAGCGATACGTAACGCATTGTCTGGCGGTAATGTATCATCATTAGCTTCTAATTTATGTGTAAACGGTCTTAGTTCATTTGTGTTATCAAAATAATAATTAATCATATTAAACTCCTAAATAAATTACAGGTGTCATACCGATATTGAGAGGTCTATTTTCGTGAGCCGTAGGTACTATGCGTGATGCATCAAATGTTGAGATGACGGATTCAGCCAAAGAATTATAATCTTGAACAACTATCGCTTGTTTGCCCACTCCCCTAGAATAACTAAATACATATGTATATGGAGTAAAACCACCGTTTATATCTATTGATGCATCAACTCCGCCCCTAACGCCTTGTTGACCATAAATATTACGAATCGCATCATCTTCAGTGCTACCAACTTGCCTGTTGATTCCATTTACTGCACGCTCAAAATAACCTCGACCGTCGGGTGCAAACGCTGTTGGTACATTAATGTATTGTTTACCGTTAATTGTTTTTATCGTAATGCGATGATCGTTTTTATAATTAGCTGACAAACTATTTAAAGCTCGCCCATGTGGTGAATCTAAAAGAAAATTATCACCGTTGCGAAAATACCAACCAAAAGGCAGTTCATCACGACGAAACGGCATTAATCGTTGGTCGCCAATCATGTCTTTTACAACTATGTGAGCACCCACCTTGTAAATAGGTGAGTCGTTAACAACCTCTTTAATGGCTGGAACAGTACCAATATCATCAGCGGTTGGTTTATTATTCGGCGAGTAAACACGTTGCCCTTGTTCAGTTAATTTTTTAACATCTATCGAGCCATTAATTGACTGGTTTTCTTCACCTGTTTTTTTGATAAAATTTGAATTATCGATAGTAGACGCCCAATTTTTAGCATCATCTGCTGATTTTTTAGCATTTTGTTCAGATGTTTTAGCTTTGTCTTCCGACACTTTAGCAGCATTTGCGCTATTACTAGATTGCTCTGCTGAGTTACGTGACTCTGTAGCTGATGCGCTAGCACTATCTGCATATGATTTTGCTGAATCTGAATGTGATTTTGCTGATGTGTTAGCATTCGTTGCCGTTGTTGCTGATTCGCGTGCTGATTGTGCGCTGTTAAACGCATTATTTTCACTGGCTTTTGCATTATCAGCACTAACTTTTGCATTCGTTTCAGATGTTTTGCTATTTCTTTCTGAATCTGCCGCTTTTTCAGCAGATTTATTTGCATGATTACGAGCATCGATAACTTGTTGCAGTATTTCTGGCGTAATTTCACTCTCCAACGGATTCAGTAAAAAATCATTTAATGTGCCATCTTTTGAATCTGAAAATACTTGAATAGTGCCAAGCTTCTTCGGCGGAAACCCATTTATAATCAGCTTCACATCGTAATCACACGGCAACACGTTCATCATGTAACTGCCGTTGTTTGCGACTTGAAACGCTTGTGTTTGTGTTAGCACTTTGTTTGTTGTTTTTTTTGCGTATAACTCGATAGTGCAGTTGTTAATAATATTACCTGCGCCATCAGTTAATACCCCTGATATTTTTGCCATATTTGCTCCTAAAATAAAAAAAACCGCTACGAGCGCGGTTGTTATTTTTTCAATGTCATTATTGTGATGGAATTCGGTATGCCAGATACTTTATATTTATCTGGCGTTTGCGCGCTAACAACAAGAGTTTCGTTGGCGGGTATTGAGTGTAAAAATATCTCGCTGACAACTGGGTTAAGATTCGTCGTTTCTAATCTGTGACGCGCAGGAGCTGGGTGCGAAATTTCTCTAATAGTAATATCCAGCCTGCCTAAATTCCAATAATCTGGTTTTATCCCATCACCCCCACCACCGCTGCTGTGTCTGATTGCAACCAATGTTACCGGCAGTATAACTAACTCTCGTTCGAACGGCTCCGGTGCTATAGTAACAGAGCCATTTTTTTTACACGTATGCATTTTTACAATATCACCGACAATTTGCATTGCTGTCAATTTTCCCTGAATCTGACAGCTCTCATTAATCACAACATTATTTAATTGCCCTGAACTTGCATAAATATTGCCTGAGATGTTAGCTCGTCTAGCGTTTAGCGTACCGTCTTCTAGTAATTCAAAAGCTGGAGGATTACCTGCGCTGATAACATTACCGGCAACCATTTTACCGCCAGCAATTTGAGGTGCTCTGATTTCAGTGCCAGCAATTAATCTATCACCTCGCATTGTGCCAGTAGCGATTAAATCACCGTCCAAAAACATAGCAGGTTCAACCCAATACGCACCGTTGTACATTCTTGCTTCCGAATGAGCAACTTTGCCTGCACCATCTAATGAATAAACGATTAGCGTAGTGTCTCTCGCAGGATAAAATCCGAATTCACGATAAAACATTTGAGTAGCATCATCGTTATTTGTCGGGAATCTACCATCTCCCGTTTGAATTCTAAATAATCCCCCCGCCCCGTTTTCTGCAATTAAGGTCCTGGTATTAGCTATGAACATCTCTGAGCGACCAACAACATTAACCGCATTCACACCGTACCAATATTCAGTGTCTGGCTGACAATCAACATCAGTAAGTGACATAGCTCGCCCCAGATAATTGCGCTTAGCTTCAACTTCGGCTTTAGTTGTACCTTTGTAGAATTCGAATTGTGTACCCAAACTCGATACAGAAGTCATTACTGGTCGAATTGCTACGTTAAAGCTGCTTGGTGTTAACACTAAACCCGATGGTTTAGCTGGCGGCAGAATCGAAAATGCAATCGTAGTTTCGTCGCCTAGCCGTCCATCCTCTGCCACTCCTCTAACCGTTGCATTGAATTTACCCTGTTGTAGGTCCGATAGATAATACTCAGTATCATTAACCATTTCTCTGCTAATCAATTTATCATCACGATACACTTTTACTTCAAACTTCAAGTTTTGGATTGTGCGAGGTGTGGACCATGAAAGCCTAGCTTGGTATAGGTCTGATTCGGGGATTATTTCAGCTTGTAACTGCTCAACGGGTGGAATTGACCATCCGAAAATAGTACCGCTTTCCGCTTCAAATTTAGCCCCGTTATCAACAATCGCTTCTTTTTGTGGCTCATGTTGTAGCGCAGTGATTGAGTAAGTGCCGTCACTGTTTTCAGCGATTGTTATAGCCTTAAATAGTCTTGGTTTGATTTTATTGTCATATAAGCCCCAGACAGAATACTCATCAACACTAACACTATTCACCAAAACAACTTGATTTGGTTTGACTTGCGCTTGAATTTTAACTTTCTGTAGCTGCATATTAGTATCAGTGACACACAAATAAGCATTTTTCAAATTTTTAATATCAATATCACGGTCTAACGTAATCGTATCACCATTCGCCGTTACAATTCGCCCTCCAATTGTTGTGCCCGAAAAATCGTTATCGGCAATACCGATAATATCACCCGGTAAATGACGGATGCCCTCACGACCTACTGAAAATGTTACCGTTTGCGTTTCTAATTTTTCAGTTTGAATCAGCCACTTACCCACTCTGTGCGCTTGCCCTCTCGATGTACAGCCAAACGCATCAATCTGTGCTACATTTAATCCAAATCGTTTAATTAAATCATCATCAGCTACGTATTCAGTCGTTGGTTCCCAATTATTATTTGGGTCAATATAGCGAACATGAACCGCAGTATGCCGTGATTTTTGTGCTGCCGATGTGTAGTTGAACTGCCCATCTACTACATTTGCATTTGCATAAATCGCTACTGGGTCGCTCGGTCTGTCCATCACTGCGGTGTACTGCGTACCATCCCAAATTGGCATAGCTCGAAAGATTGAGCACAGGTCGTGAATAACATCGTACGCTTGTCGTTGCTCTGTGATATAACAGTTACAGGTAAATCGTGGTTCTTTACCGCCAAAACCATCGTCAACTAGTTGGTCACAGTATTGAGCAATCGTGTATAACGCGAATTTATCAACACCGAATTGGCCAATACGATTGCCCATACCGTAACGTGTATTGGTCAGGATGTCGTAAAATATCCATGCCGGATTATTGGTCCAAGCAAGCTTGAAATTACCCGACCAAAACCCTTTGTACTCTCTTGTTTCAGGAGTGTAATTATCAGGTACTTTAACTATCATCCCTTTAATGAGATAGTTACGACGAGGTACACCGCTGAACTGCGATGAATCGAATTTTAGTCCTACAACAGCCGTGTTCGGGTATGAAAATTTAGTATCATAGATTTCAGTGTATGAACTCCACAATGTATTATTGACTAGCAATGATGATGTACTATCTGGCGTTCTACGTGCTACACGAATATTAAACGGTTTCGGCGGTAAATCATCTAAAATAACTGATGTTAAATATTGTGAGCGTGTTTTTTTATCAATTAAATCAACCGTTTTTACCGTTTTCCATATACTGCCCACGCCAATTTGAATTTCCATTGATACCGATGTTCGGTTGATGTTGCCTTTGTTATCCGTTGAGCTTAATGATTGCACACCTACAGTTACACGAACTCTATCAATATTCGGGTCGGTAATAGTACGCACAATCGGGGTTGATGCTTTTACCTCAAGATTAACGGGCACTTCGTTTTCAGTGGCTGGAAAACCCTCAAGTGGTGCTTGTGACTGAATACCCGCCGTCCATTCAACATTAACGCCGTTGAAATTATATGAGCCGTCGGGTGCTTGGATTGGCGTGTCGTTTAAAAAAACGCTCTGTAGTCCATTTGATGGACCTTCTATTTGCCCTTCACACAGCAAATCAATAATACTTAACTGTTGATGTGACTTAAGATTGTCACGAGCTTCACTAGGCGTTTTCGCCTTTTTTGAACCTTTACCCATGTAATTTTGGCTCCTTAATAGCAATATTGTTACCATCTTGTTTTGGTGGGAAAAATGGCGGTTTATCTGAATCTATCGTGTCGTCTAATGTTTCAAGCCCTTGCGACAGTACTTTTGAGCCGATTTTTGTTAATCCGTAACAAAGCGGTACAGGTGCGCCCTGCGCTATCGTGTTGTCTAAGTTGGAAAAATAGGTGTTTTTATTGGTACCACCGTCCGCTGATTTGTCGGTTTTGGGTAATTTGGTTAACATCATGGCCACACCACCAATCATTAAGCCCAAGCCTGCTGCCATCAGCGGATAACAGTAAAAAATAGCCCCCACAACAAACATTACAGCCCCTGCTATAAAGCTGAATGCTCCGCCTTTTGCGCCCTTTGTTTTCGGCACAATATGAATAACGGCATTTTGTGGGATTCGGCTGTGTAGACCAAACTGTAAATTGTCATCGTTCATATCTACGCCGTTAATTCGCACCCGAAAATAGCCGTCCATGATTTGCTTTTTCAAGCCTTTAATTTGACAATACAAGCCATTCATCGCTTCCGCTGCTGTTTCAACGCTCATATTGAACTTATCGCCATATTGTTTAAGATTGCCGTAAAAGCGAATGATTGCCACTGTTTATGTCTCCATATTGAATGTGTGTATTTAAGCCAAAACCCGTCGTATAAATCTCTTTTTGATAAACGGTTTGGACAGTGATGTAAAATGAACTGATTACCGATGTAGATAGCTGCGTGATTGGGGGTTGTTGAACCAAGGCAAACCAAGATAACGTCACCCTCTTGTACGTCATCCACTTGTTCAAACTCATTCTTGGGTAGTAAATCTAAGTAAAGGTTTTGCCCGTTATGCCACCAATCATCTTGTCGTTCATAATTTGGTAAATTGATACCCGTTAACATGTACGCATCTCGTACTAGTGTTAGGCAATCAATCTCACCGTGTTTGAATTCACGACCCAGTAACGGTTTGATATACCTGAATTTGTGAATTTTGTTATCACAAACTAGCCACCAGTCTAATCCTGTTTGTTGTTGATAAAATTGGTCCGCTTCGCTCAAAATTGGCAAACCATCAGGATGTGAATGCACAATTGCAGTTATTTCCCCTTTTTGTTCCGCTTTTATCCAATCATCAGAGGATATTTCGAATGTTTCGGTTGGTGTGGGTGAGATGTTGTTGCATGGCAGATAGGATTTATTATCAATAACAAATCCGCAGCACTCAGCCTCGCCGCATTGTTTAGCGTGATTAAGTATTTGTGTTTTCATAATTAATTAAGAGAGTTTAGCAGCAGTTGGAAAACCGCCGAATGGAAGAATGCCGTGTTGCCCATAACGCAGTTTACAGCCATTTAAACAACGGCTACATTTATCTTTTGTGATGTCGTTTGTCGGTTTATCAAATTCATCAGCTACAGGTCCACCAGTGTAACCACATTCTGACGAGCGATATATCCAGCTACAAGTATTAGCGACAATAACACGAGCAGGAATTAAGGCACCATCTGATTCGCATGGCAACGCTAATTCAAACGTCACAACCATTGAATTTTGTTGTTTCACCTGCTCAATCACATAATTTGAGATGATTTCGCAAAACGGATCAGCATATTGATTACCATTCTCAAAGTTAACAGCGTCTAAGTATTTAACGGGCACTTCGTGACGTGTGACAATTGCGCCTAATAAACCATCGAAGTCATTAATTAAGCCAGTAATAAATCCCATTGCATTGCTAACGCTCATTGTCGGACGGTTACTCGTTCCCTGCCCGTTTTTTTCGAATCCCTCTACTTTTATTGGGTACGGCTCATAAACGTTACCTTGCCACGTTATTGGACGTCTCAGCTCATTTAATCCGTTATGAAATCGGAATATCGTTTTATTACCCACGATCTTCGTTAAATCGACTTCATACAAATCAACAATCGCATCTTGCGCTATTTTGGTTATATCAAGTAACATTTTTTTGGGGATCATGCGACTACCTCCTCGAATGCTGCGGTTATTGTTGTTACTGTGTTCATAACGTTAGATGTCCAAGATGTACATTTAACTCTAATTAGCCGATGAGAGTTAGGCTCTCTCCATTTAAATGCATGAAGCCCACCATGACGTGTTAAAAAATCATTGATGTGATGCGCATCTTCTCGTGCTACTTTTAGCGTGACACTGTATGAGCGCAAGTCGTTGTTAATGCCGTCTTTAATTCGTTGCTCGTAGCCGTCACCGAATTTTATAACTTTTACTCGTGGCTCAGCTTTTTCGCTCATATTCGGCGCAACTTGCCAGTGAAATGTTTCCATAATTTTCTCCAGACATAAAAAAAGCCCGCAATTGCGAGCTTTAGGTTTGATTTTATTTTGTATATCTACATTAGATTTTCCATACTCAGTTAACAACAATCAGCATGTTTTTGTGAGGAAAACTGCATTTGCAAACCTAATGCTTGAACAATTTTAAAGATTGTATTAAAAGTAGGATTCCCCTCACCTGATAACGCTTTATAAATACCCTCACGGCTTATACCTGTATCACGTGAAAGCTGACTGATGTTTTTAGCTCTAGCTATATCACCAAGTGCAATAAATAAAAATTTAGGGTCTCCTTCTTCTATTGCGGCATTTAAATATTCTTGCATTTCTTCATCAGTATTTAAAAAATCAACCACATCAAAAGTTTTTAGTTTTGTAGTCATAATTAACCCCATTTATTTGCTAATTCTTTAGCAATTTTAATATCTGTTTGTTGTGTATCCTTGTCACCGCCACACAATAAAATAACAATTTCATTATTGCGGTTAACAAAATAAACCCTATACCCTTTTCCACAGTGAATACGCATTTCTGATACACCGCTGCCTACAGGCTTAACATCACCAAAATTACCTTCTTGCATGCGACGAATTCAAACTTTAATTTTAGCTGCTGCAGTTTTATCTTTAAGCGACTTCAACCATTTTTCCATTTGCGGTGTATAACTTACAGTAATCATGCTTTATTCCTGTTTTAATTTAAAACTATTATATCTTACACTGTTAGAATGTCAACTATGGTTATCAATTCTAATTATTTATATTTTTACTAAAACTTATATAATGCTTATATTGAGGTTAATCATAAAAATAATAATGAATAAAACAATCGATATTGAAACGGGCGTACCAAACGAAGTTGTTAACATGGTTTTTGATAATAACTATTCTCCTGCACAAGCATGGCGTGAGTATTTAAAATTATCTCAAGTTGAAGTTGCGAATAAAATAGGTATTAGCCAATCAGCTTATTCTCAATATGAAAAAAGCCAAAACTTAAGAAAAGCAACACGAATTAAAATTGCCCAAGCACTACAAATCAAGCCTGAACTGTTAGATTTTTAATAAAAAACCCGCCGAAGCGGGGTAGATTAATAATATACAGTTAAGTTAAGTTATTTTACATACCTGGGGTTTTTTTTAAGGCAAGGGAGGGAGTATTAGATATATCCACTCCAAAAGCTAATTTAAAATTGTCTTCATGAATCATGACTAATGAATTTTTCTCTATCATTATAGCGATTGAGCCACCACCGCCACTCTTGTTAGAGCCATTTTCTCTTATACGTTGTTCTTTCAAAAAGTTAAGATAATTACAGAATTCTTTGTATGATGTAGTTTGTTCATCGTTTGACTGAGTTGATTTTTCGTTTAAAAACGCTTTTTGTATATCAAGAGGAGTGCCTGCTTGACTATCATCCCAATATAATCGAATTTTTAAATCTAGTGCTCCATTACCTTGACAACCATAAATTAAATAATGGAACTTATCTTGATTATTAAAACCCTTTTCACCATTTTGATTATTAATGGATTCTTTTGATTCTTGATAATTTTTATATTTACATTTTTCACTATCTAAGCAACTTTTATTGCGCTTAAATTCAATTAAAAACCATCTACCTCTGATGTTTGCTAATGCATCACCCGCATGTTCTTCAGCATTTCCATCTAGCGGAGCTATGTTTTTTTCACCTTCTATAGCAAAAAACATTTGAAGAAATCGATATTCTACTGTTTTCTCCCACCATATTTTATCACTCATAACTTTCACCTCTAAATATATTTATAATACATGACTCAATTATACTTCTAGGTAATAGTATGTTATTTCAACGTTTGGGGCAATAAAAAACCACCCGCAGGTGGTTATATTTAAATATTATTTGATTAGTGATATCGAATGACTGGTAATACTCTATTCCATTTCTCAGTAAAGTGATTTGTAATGATATGCATTGTCTCCCTTTCGATAATCAATCGTGCCGATTCAATATCTCTTTTAAATTCAATACCCATAGAATAAAAAGCTCCTCTATAAGATGAATCAATTATTTTTAACGCCGGTTCAATTAACTGAATTTTTTCTCTCATATAATTAGCAACAAATAATAGTCGAGCTAATTTATACCAATCTTCATCAGATAATCCACTTCGAGAATGCACACCACCCAACCACTTAATCGCCTCATCAAATTTACTAGCTGGCAAATCTTGGTAACGTGGTATCTTAAATTGCTGATGAAATTTTGAATAAACCGCTTGATGTTTTTCACCTGTTCGATACACTCGCTCGTTGACAGCCTGTTGGATTTGCTGTTGTTGTTCGGGTGAAATAGTGTTAGGAAACTGCTGCGCTACTTTTGGCATAAAGTGATTATAAAGTACATCGAAACATTCAAGTTGATATTGTTCAAGTGTCGCCCTTATTTCTGGTTTTACTCTGCTTGTCTCAATACCAAAAAGCCAGCCGTTGATCATTGAGATTGGGAGGCAAACGTACTTTTGTAAACCACCTTTTGTGGGGGTCGCTATCATGGCGACACCTTGACTTAATACGTGATGTCTATTAATTCTATTTAGTTGTGCGTGCCAATCTAACCCAATATTTTCACAAACTGGCTTCATTGCAATATAAGGTTTGTTTTGGTGATTAAGAACGATTAATTGTTGATTGTGAAACTGAATTGTTTCTAATTTTGTGTTTGACATGCTATATCCTCTTTGATTTTATTATTAACCCTATTTTGAGTAGGGCGATCAGGAGCTCAAAACTGCAAAGAGACAGCGGACTTATTTCCCGAGGGTGTTGTATTCGTCGCACTCCCGATCATAAAATCTGGATATAAAAAAACCGCTTAACTATCGGGTGCGGTTACCGCTCTTTGAAGGTGTTTTGAGCACCTTTTTAGAATATATATTAAGTTAACAAATAAAGTCAACTAATATTATTTTACTGGGTGTTCTCTCGGCATTCTTTTAGAGGTTAAGAAAACTATTAATTATAGATAAAACTGTTTTACAATCAGTTAAAGACCTATGCTTTTGACCTTCTATTTGCACCTTTCTCAATCTGGCTATAAAGTCAAGCGACTTGAAAAGATATTCTCCATTTCTTTTTTGCTCTCCATTCCATTGAGCCATAAGTTTCATAACGCATGCACTTTTAAATGTCGGAGATGGAACTTTTGATAATCTACATGTTTGCATAATTAAACGTTTGTCATAACGTTCATTATAAATAAAAACCAGATCGGCTGATTTAACTATTTTTCTAAACTCTTTATAAATATCTTCCCATAGAGGAGCGTCTTTCACCATTTCATTTGTGATACCATGAATGTTAATAGCATCTGCAGGTATTTTTCTCTTTGGTTTAATCAAGGTATCAAGTAAAACATTACCTTTTAAGTCAATAATGCTTACTTCGATAATTTCAGCTTTTTCATCCAAACCAGTCGTTTCAGTGTCTAAGATTAGCGTGTTATCAGTTATTAATTTAGCAAGTAAAGATCGATAATAGTTGTCACGAGAAATAGGTGGTTCTGTATAAAATTGTTTCTTCTTAGAAAGATCTTGATAGTTAACTATTAGTTCTTTTTTTTTAAGTTTTGATATTTTTGACGGCTTCAACGGCTTATTTAAATGTTCATCTGATTGACCTTTTCTTTTTTTCAGAGGTGTCCACCAAAATATCTGTAGAAAAAATGCAATAATAAAAACAAATATACCTAATGCCGCCCACCACATCATAATTTACCTTATTTATTAAATAAATTTTGACAGAATGTTGATGACTTTGTCAGGTTATCATCTTTATAAAATTTGTACTTTGTTGTGCCATAGTAATACGACTTAGCTTCTATTACACTTCCGTTAGTATCTGTTATTTCTAACTTCTCTCCACTTTGATAAATTATCTCTTTACCATTAAAAATTAACTTGCCATTAACATTTTTACCATTCCAAGAATAACAAAATTCACCTGTCCCATCATTATTGATCTTCCATGTATTAAGATATGGACCAGACGCACCCACCCAAAAACCAATCAAGGATGATTGCGGATTAACTTTTTTTGCTGTTATAAAATCCTCTCCATTTACATCGCCAATTGTCGCGCACCCAGCCAACCAAAAACCTACAACACCGACTGTCATTAATTTTTTCATACCATTCTCCTTAATTAATTTTTGGATAATGGTATGAAATTTCGGCTACTAAATCAACGTCTATTTAATTTGCCTCCTGGGCGTGTTTGCTCATCAAGAATTGCTAGTACTGATTGCTTTATCATATTCCCGACTGCTTTTCCGTCATCCTCAGATAAACCACCGTTACCAACATTTACAGGCACGTTTACTGTTATATTACCGCCTGATTTATTCGATGTTTGCAAGAAATCTTTTAAATCAGCATTTGTTCGTGCATCAACTACACGCTCACCTTTATCAAGTAGCCAAGTACCCTCTTTAGGGATGTTATCAATACCGCTATGCGCCATACCTGAAATTGTTTGAGCTGCGATCATGCCAACCGACGCATAGCCAAGACCTCGAATTAATGAGGCGGCAGGAACACCCATTATTGGACCTAATTCAAGTGCTTTTGCAGCCGCAACTTCGGTACTAATCATCGCTTGTGCAATAGCGGACGCTTTACTAGCAAGAAACATCACTTTGTATGCTGCTGATGATTCGCCTGCCGTCTCTCTGAACATGTCAGCAATAGAGCCAGTTAACGATGAAAATGTGCCGAGTGCCGCTAATGTATATGCAGACTGAATATCCTTTTGCTTTTGTTGCATAGTTTCTTCAATCTTAACGACAGCGTCAGCGTACTCTTCATACATAATCTTCTTTTTCTCTAAGAGATCGGCTAGTATTGTTAGCTGGTCTTCTTTCCAGTCTCGCAGCTTTTTATCGTCTTCCGCTACATTCAGTAAATCACTACCCAAACCACTGTAAGAGTTGTGATAGCTGAATGTTGGTGCTGATTCAGCGGCTTTTTTAGCCATTCTATTAAGCAGTTCTTCACGTTCTTTTAATGATAGATTTGCTTTTTCGATAATCGATAAATGCTGCTTGTAAGTATCTAGCTGTTGCTCAGCAGGAGTGCGCAAAGAATCCATAATTGATTTATACTCTTTTTGAGCATTTAACTTATCTAGTTCAACCGCTTTGGTTTCCAACGCTTTCTTCTGAATATCAGTTAATCTACTAAGTTCACCTTCGGCTAATTGTCTGCGGATTTTTTGCAACTCAGTGATATCTGTATATGCATTGATTTGGTTGTTGAGTTTATCTAACTGCGACTTATACAGTTCTGCTGCGCTCTTGATCGTTTTTGAATGCTTGAAGCCCTCTTGTAGCTTGAAGCTTTCACGTAGATTTTTTGCAAATTCCGATAGTTTTTGAGCGAGTTTATCAGTCATTTTCCCTGATAAATCCGCCCCTTTCGCTAATGCAATTAAATCATCTGCATGTTCAAGCGCAGCATCGCCAGCTGCTCGTTGTAGCCCTGCAAGCACATATGCTGCTTCTGCTCCAGCATCTGCTTTGACGTTGTTAACATCAAGTTGCTGACTAAGTACGCCAAGTTGATTTTCTAAATTGGGAAAATCAGTTACATCAAGTTTTTTAACTTCTTTAGCTGTTTCAGCCGAGGCTTTGCCCACCGCATCCATTTTTTCTTTGTTTTCTGCTAGCTTCTGAGCATTTTCTAACAGAGCAGTAGTAATATTCCCAATTAGTGTCTTGAATTGTTCGCCGCCTGCTGTTGCTGATGTAAATTTCTGCCCAGCTTCAAATAGCTTCTCGCCAAATTCTTTTGATGTTATTTCTCCCTCTTTTAGCTTATTTTTGAGCGAATCAATTTCATTCACATACTCATCAATAGCTTGTTTATTAGATGGTGACAAATAAAGCGTCACACCCGAATATCCAGCGGGTAAAATGTCAGTTAATTTATCCGTTAATTTATCTTTAATATCAGAAATATTAATATCGATATCTTTTGTATTAATATCGATTTCAGCTTGCAGTCCAGTTGTTATATTTAACTGTCTTGATTTGTCGAGCTCTTTAAACTTAGCGAGTAGTTGATCAATGGGTAGCTGTAATTCTTCGATCGGCTTCTTAGCTTTATCTGCGCCGTCGCCCATCATTAAAAAACCAGCGCCCACCGATAACAATGTTGTAGCTAAGCCAAGTGGACCACCCAGCATACCTAATAAACCGCTACCCGCACGGGATAACAAATTAAATTTACTAGTTAATACATTTACTTTTGTTTGTGCAGCAGCTAGCGCATTGTTTGCTTGTGTTTGGCGATTAATAGCTGCTGTTAAATTGTTTTGCGCAATTAAATTGGCTTTTAAGCCAACTGCTCGTTGTGCTTCAAATCTAGCAGCATTTACTTCTGCAACCGCTTTTAATTGCAAGCTTTTAACAGCTGCTAGTTGTGCTTGGGCTTGAGATATTTGTGCTGCTCTGTTTGCTAATGTTGTTTTTGTTGCATTAAAAACAGATAGCGAAAGTCCGCTAAAATATCGTGATAATCCTGCGGCAGTTAAAACTGCGCCAGCACCAGTAATCAAATGAATATTGTCCGCAACGACTTTCAAACCACTAGCAACACTTTGTGTAATCCCCATGTTGCTATTTATCTCACCGATTAACGACTTAAAGCTGTTTGATATTTGAGTAAAACCGTCTTTTACAGTATTACCCATGCCATCAGCCATTTCACCCGTTTCATCTTTAACCTTAATCATTGCATCAGCAAGCTGTCGCATTGATATTTGACCACTCATACCGAGTTGCTTTATGACCTTTTCGGCTTTACCTGTTGAGTTTGTAAGTGCTGTAACAACATTTGGCGTTGATGCCATTATCGATTTCCAGTCGTTACTACTAACTTTCCCTGTGATCATCGATTTAGTGATTGCGTTAATGCTTGTTGATACTTTATCTGCAGAAGTCGCATTTATAGTATAACTGTTTGACATGGCTTCGATAAAGTCGATCGTGTCATTTGTGCTATAACCAAGATCCCGCATTGATGAAGCCGTTGCAATGTATAGCTCTTGCGAATCTTCGATAGCTTTAGCATTGCGATTACTAATTTCAAGCAAGCGACCCTGCACTTGCTCATAATTATCAGCTGAACCCTCGACAGATGTAATAGCCATTCTGATACGAGCAGCTGATTGCCCCCAATCGTCCGCCATATTGACAATGCTAGTAAAGGCAAAACCACCGGCAAATGCTGTAGCAACACTTAACGCTGATGATTTTAGTTGTGTTAATTGCATGTTCAGTGCTTGAACTGAGCGATTATTGCTAGCAATGTATGCATCAAACCGCTTTGAGCGATCTTCCATTGTTTTGTAATAATCTGTACCAAGCCGTGATGCCCTGCTCATTTCTCGTTGATATGATGATGAGTCGGCTGTGACTCGGATTGCCAATTCTCGCAATGTTGCCATAATTATTTCCCAAGTAAATTAGATAAAGCATCAAAGATACTCACAGGCTCTTTCTTCTCTTCTTTGAATTTAAGTAAACAGTCGTCAAACTCGACTTTTGCGCCTTGTGAGCGATAGATAGCTGATGCGACTTGTGCGGCGTGCCAGTCGTGACGCTCGTCGCCGATCGGGTTTAATTTGTCGAATGCGACCCAGTAATAAAACTCTCTAGCCGTTAATGTTTGTTCAAGCTCGGCAAGAGTTTTACCGAGCCTTAATGCAAGCTTTAACTTAAAAAACAGCTCAGGATCGCTTTCTACTTTTTTTCAGCTTCTTTTATTGGCTCGCTTTTCAAGCCTAGTAGATTAAAAGCTTCATTTACTAGTCGGGTGTGAACAGGACCGTAGCTTTTTACTAAATCATCAATATCATTGCTGAAAACAAAATCACCGTTATCGTCAAGCAGCACTGTCGCAAATAGCGTTGCTTCTGCTTTAATGTTCAGTAAATCTTTTTCGTGTTCAGTTAGCTTTTTATTATCTGTGATATCTTTGATTGTCTTAATGTACCGATTAAAATCAGTGTGCAAAGGCTCACGAATAGTAACCGCAACACCCCACTCGGCAACGTGAACTTTTTTTGTACGAAAGCCTGAATTTTTTGCTGTAATAATTTGTTTTAAATTCATTATTTTTGTCCTGAATTAACAGATGGAACATTAAAAACAAACTTGCCTTTAACTTTAAATGAAAATGAGCCTGTTACAACACCGTTTTTAGCACCTTTGAACTCGTAGCTAGTTACGCGAGCAATCCAATCGATTGAGCTGCCATCTTCGTACTTAATTTGAAATGCGTAGTTATCTCCCGTGTCGTACGATTTACGTAAAACTTGCTGTGCAGCGTTGCCGATAACAAAATTAGCATTCATGGATACCGTCGCTTCTGCAGGTAAACCGCTAATAGTCTCTTTTGTGATTGAGGAAAGGGTTGATACGTCGATTTCTTCGCCCTCAGGTGCTGTCATTGAGTAATCAGTTACAGTGCACTCAAGACTAAGCTTTGCTGTTGCCTGCGCAATAAATTTAAGGGACGGATCTTTACTAACAAAAACACCAACATCCCTTGTTTTTGTATATTCACTTTGTACTTCTGCCATATTAATATCTCCAAAATAAAAAACCGCAGTTAAGCGGCATAAAAATGGTTAAATAGGTAATTATTGAATGAAAAATTCTAATGTTGAGCGATATAGCTCAGTTTCTGATTCGTAGTCTTGGCGACTAGTGATATTGAATGGTTTTAACGGTTTCAGTTTTTCGTACGCTTGTTGTTTAATGGTTTCAGCTTCGAGCAATGTTTTAGCGTAGATATCAACTTGAAAACAATACTCAACAGATGATTGGCCACACATAACATCGTCGTAAACTTCTGAAACTTTTGTGTAACAGATGTAAGGAGGACTAGTCCCCTGTGGCGCAACTAATGGGCTAACACGACCGTCGCACAATGTTTTTAGTGTGTTGTTAATTTTAGCTTCTATCATTTTAAGAAAATCTCATCGATATCTTTTAAAAACTGTTCAAATGCTGCATCTTCTGCCTTTTTTACATTTGCATCAAATGCAGGACGAACAAAAGGCCGTGCTGACATTTTTGAAGTGCCGTTTTCGATCATCCACCAGTAAAAAGGTAAAATATTTTTATGTTTGCCTTTTTGTGATTTCTTTGTAACTCGAATTTTTTTGAACTTCACGCCTGCTGTTAGCGAGCCTCTTGCTGTATCTACAGAAATAGACCGCCTCAAGCGTCCAGTTCGAACTGGCGCACTTGCACGAATAGCATCACGAAAAACAACAGCACCGGCACGCACAGCCTTTTTTGAAACTTTTCGTTGCTCTGCTTTTGACAGTAATTTAAAGTCCGCTTCAAGCTCTTTAAATCCAGCTATTGATAACGTGGGTTTAATCATAACGAGCACCTTTTTGACAGGGTAACTGCAGATGAGTCTGCTTTTCATTTGTTAAAACGGCTTTAATATCATAAATAATCCCGTTATGACATGCCCGCATATCAGGAGTTATTACGGCATTTTTATATTTTCTAACGGTAATTGTGCAATTTGAGACGGACTGCTCGGTTTGGCTTGAATTAAATTCTCTTCCAGTCTGATCTGTTATTGCCCCCCACAGTGTAATAACATCATTCCATTTTTCTGTTATTTGTCCAAGTTCGTCTTTTTCTTTTGTTTTTTGTTGAAAAACAATACGATTTATTAAGCGACCAGTTTGCATAAACCTATCCAATTGCATGTTCTTTGAACGGATGTAGCATAACTTCAACATGAGCGGGAATACTACCACCTCCTCGCCCTTCAAACAGATTGCAAACAAGAATCTTTATTGCTAGTAAAACATCAGCTTCGGCAATAAAATAACGCTTACCATCACAAGGAAACTCTGTATCTTTTGGTAAAAAAATACAGTTACACTCTCTTTCGATTCTTTTATGAACACTTTCAATCAATGCAGATATAACAGGATCGTGCTCAGTTATATCATCTTCAATTTGAAGAAAGCGTTTCACATCAATTAAGTCAACAATCATTGAAGCACCAATTATTTTTTATAAAGCTTGGCCACATTCCGTGTTTCAACTAATTCTTTTGCATAACTAGTTTCAAAACCCGCAATATCACCACGCGAATAACGACTAAAAGGACAAATGAATTCAACAATAACTTTAGTATCGTTTTTAGCACCTTTTTGCGGTTGCTGTGTTTTTTGATCTTTAGGCGGTGATGGAGGTAAGCTAGGGCTCTTTTCTTCAATATATTTCAATTCAATTGAATTTTGATTCACAACATCATTCACACTAAAGCCAAACTTTTCTTCACCAACATTCGTTGTTGAAACGGTGCATGTATATGTACCGTCGTCATTGCTTGTTAGTGCAGATAAAATACTTTTACTTTCAGAAATTAACGCTACTTTATATTCACTAGAAAGATTTTTAATATCATTACCTTCTGAGTCCTTTAATTGGATTGTAATAACAGCTTGATCTGTCCCATTTGCTAAGATTTGCTCTTTGTTTATCGATAATACAGATAATTGTGCATCAGCAATTAGATTTTTAGTTTTGCTCATAATATTCTCCTAAAAATAAAGCCATCAGTATCTTCGATGGCTTTATTATTGATGTTTTTAATTAGACAAATTATCTAAATTAAAATGCAACTTTTGACCCGAGTGATAATCCTTCAGGATGACGGAACCCGATATCATGTTCAGTAACAACACGAATTAATGATTGGTTACGTGCAAAAGCTGAAACTTGATTACCATTTGCGTCGATATATGTCGCTTCTCGTGAATAATCAATTGTCATATTGCCATCTTCACCGATGACAACATCATTGAAATCCGCAAAATAAATTTCGGTTTCATTTGATCCTGTACCTAAATTTGATGGAATGGCGTTGGTGTGTTCGATCGGATATCCTTTCAAAATGCCTTGCGCCATTTCTGGATAAACTTTGTTACCATTTCCATCACGTAGCCCAAACAGATACATCCACGTGCGAGGCGACATAGCCCATCCGCATTTAATCATCAAGCTGTTTGATTCCATTAGTTTTAAAATCAATGAATCTAAATATTTATCAACTTCATTCAAATTCACAGCACCCGACCAATCAACATTACGTGAGTTATCCATTGCTGTGGCTTTAAACCCTTTCGGTGTGTTGTTATTACCATCATCACGCAAAAAGGCTTTATCTTCACGTACTGCAATTGCTGACAGCACATCAGCTAATACCATTTGTTCAACATTGAAGCCTGCTCGACCAATTAATTGGTTAGACATCGGCACCAGCGCAATCATTGTTTTAGCCGTTAATTTAACATCATCAAATTTTGACTCTGTGGCTTTTGCATCACTACCTTCGCCAACATAGGAAGCTGTTGCTCCCCCCGACATTCGTGGTAAGCTTAAATTGCCATTTGGCAATGGAATTGAACGAGCCCCCAGTTTTCGAACTACAGTGCGATCACGTAAAAGCTCAATAACTTCGCTATATAAATTTTGCGGAATTAATGCTCCACCCGATGCTTGTGTAGTACTAATTGCCATTGAAACGCCTTTATCTCCGATTTCTGTTTCGGCAAATTTTGCAGCATCTTGAAGATTACCTTTACCTGCAGCAATAGACATTGCAATTCTGGCCAATCCAGCACCAGGATATTGTTTAAGATCTTGCTTAACAACAACTGCCGGAGCATTAACGGCACTGACTGGTTGTGCAATAGCTGCTTGCATTTTTTCTGCTTTTTCAAGTTGTTCTATTTGCGCTGTAATTTCATCAAATTCAGTACAAAGTTGAGTGAACTGAGCTGACTCATCACTCGTTAACCCAGCTTCTGACTTTTTTGCTAAAGCTTGCACTTTATCATTTACTTCTGAACGTTTTCTTCGTAATTCTAGAATTTTAGACATGTTTTCACCTTGATTTAGATATAAAAAAAGCGACTTGAGTCGCTTGATGAGAGTAAAAAATTATTAATTGTTAAATTCGTGATGCGTTAGCAATTGCTTGTGCACGAATCTTAATGTTATTTTGAACTTTTGCTTGTTGTTGATACTGTGATGCAATTAAATTAATTGCGTTTTGAGGCGTTTGTAATTCATCAGCTAGTCCAGCACTTATTGCTTCATTACCAAAATAACATCTTGCTTGTGTATTGATAATCGTTTGAACATCAACACCTCTATATTTAGCAACTGACTCAGTAAATAATTTATATGTCCAGTCAAGCTGCCCGTTAAGGAATTCCAATGCATGATCGCTTAATGGCTCATGAATTGAACCTGCATTTTTATAATCACCTCGATAGAGTGTTGTAAATTTAACACCAGCATTTTCTTCAAGCTTTGACATTTCCATATGTTCTAGAATTACGCCGATTGATCCAACTCCTGATGTTTCACTCAGAATTACTTTTGAACACGCAGCAGCAATAAAATAAGCAGCAGAAAAAGCAGAATAATTAACAATAGCGGTTATTGGCTTTATTTCCCTTGATTGATAAATAAAATCAGCTAACTCTTTACAGCCTGCTGCGGTACCACCACCTGAATTTATATCAAGTACAATCTCCTTTATTGACGCATCATTCAGTGCTTGATTGATATCGGTACGTAATTTTTCATAGCTGACAAGCTCTGTACATGCTGCGTTGATTGAGCCTCTTCGTGTTGTTAATAAACCGTGAATAGGGATAACTTTAACGGGACTAGCAGTGCTTGTCACTGCGGTTGCTTCAATATCATTTTTGCTTAAATTGATTTTATTCAATTCAATATCTGATAATGCTAATGAGCCACTTAGCATACGTGGGACCAAAACAGATTTTACAGCGTCCAAGGTTTGCGGTGTTGCATAATGAGGAACTCCAAAAACCTGATTTGCTAGATGAGGATAATTAATTAATTTCGGCATAATATTGTCTCTATTTCTTTTATTTGGGATGGCGTTGCTTTTTTAATTCCTGTTAACATTGATGTATCAATCATATTCAACGGTGTTAAATAAGTATCGCCGCCAGATATTGGGGTTAGGTTTTCCATTCTTCTGATATCATTGACAGATAACCACCCCCACTGCCTGCCAATCGCATATGATTCATACCGTGCTTTTTGATCGCCTCTAAGCAATCCCGATACGTTAAATTCAATATATAAATCTTTACGTTCTGACGGTAATAATAAATCACGCATCATTGCCGCTTCATGACGTTTTAACCAAGGCAATAAGGTATAAATAACAAACTGTAACCCTTGATGCTCAATATTGCTAAATGTGGCTTTGTCCAAGGACTGGATCATATGAGGAGGAACTTTATATAATCGGCAAACTTCAATTACGCCGTATTGACGGCTTTCTAGTAGTTGTGCCTTTTCGTTATCCATTGCCAGTTGTTTATACGTCATGCCCTCCTGTAGTAAAGCTACTGAAAATGCATTACGAATCCCGCTGTGTTTTTCTCTCCATTTATTTAATATGGCATCCACTTTTTCTTGAGATTCTATAGGTTTAACATCGCTAGGGCGTTCAATTACTCCACTCATTGTTGTGCCATTAGCAAACACTTGTGATGCATGCCGATCAACGGCAATACTCAAACCGATAACATCTGCATTAGTTTGCAATGGTGAAACTCCCACAAAACCATCAAACGAAAATGCTTTAACATGATGCATCATGTGCATGGGGACAATTTCATTGTGATCTAAAAGATTATAATAAGGTAATCCGTCAGGACCTTTTAAAACCTGAATTTTTTTAGGATTTACAGGGATTAACTCTGTTACATAACCACTTCCGTCACGCTCTATTAATGAATAACTATTTCCATCAACGCCAAGATAACCTTGCTTTTGTTCATTGAATTCAAAAATAGTGTCTTTTTTATTTGGCTGATTATGAATTAAATCATATAAAGGGTGATCTGTTGCTCGTTCTCGCTGTCCATTTTTACCACGACGATAGAGTTCACAGGGCAACTGTGCTACAGACTCGGCTAAAAGAGTAACACAGGCCTGAACTGCGCTTTGTGCAAATGCTGTTTCACGATTTACCATCACCCCTGCCGAGCTTGATCTTCCAGAAATAGAGCTAATCCAACGCCAAGCTCCACTCTGTTGAATTTTATGCCCTTTGAACATTGAGGGAGTAAACATTATTAACCTTCTTTATTTTCAATTTGTTGTGAGTTAGCAATCACCTTTGAAGCAAAATATGACCACATGATAAAAATACAACCTGCAGTAATAAAACCACATGCGGGCAATATAAGCCATGCTCCGTAAGAGACTAACGCCCCTCCCAGAACCCCAATTAAAAAAATAATTATGTTTAGCATAAGACATCCGTTTTTTCGTAAATTGAATCTTCATCATCTTGTTCAGATAGAATAATTCGACCAATAGCCATTATTAACGCTACCGCTCCATCAATTTTGTTTTCATTCCGCTCTTTTATCGGTCGCACAACATCATCATTACCTGGTGCATTTTTTCCAACAACGTTACTAATACACCACGTTAAAATAGGGTTACCGTCGTGATGAAATCTGCCCGATTGAATGGCAGCCTCCAATTCCTTCATTGGATCACTTAAATTAGTAAAGTTTTGAATAATTGTGACTGGGTTTAATCCCTCGTCAGCTAGATGATGTGATAGGTTTGTAGCTCCGTGCGGATCTATCGCTGAAACTGTGACAGGATTATCTTTGTTGGACTCAATAGCGTCATGTAATATTTCACGATAATCAATTTCGGCACCGTCAGTAACTTCTAGATGCCCCGTATTAATCCATTTTTGAAAGCGTTCTGCTGTTTTTCTATCTTCGACATCAGCACCATAAACAGTGTCATAGGGCACCCAAAACTTTGGAGAAATACAATAATAATGGCGTTTACCATCAAGAATTCGGTGAAATAGCCTGACTCCACTGTTCATATCCAATTTTCTGGCCAAATCATATCCACGTATTACTGATTGCCCCTCAAATTGCTCTAACGATAAACTTTTATCTTCGCAGCTTGCCCAACTGATCATATTAAAAAATGCTGATTTTGCTGAAACCCACACATTTAAATGTTTAGTCTTAAACGTATTTGCCAATCTTGCATTATTAATTGCTCGTTGTTGTTGGCTTAATAAAAAGTCACGATAAACAGAAATACCTATATTGGGATTGGCCTTTTCAAGTGCAGAGGGATCTGTCCAATCGTCACCCTCATCAATCGTGTAAATAATGCCAAACAGTTCATCATTCGGGACTGTTCCATTTAGCATATCAATCACTTCTCGGCGTTTGTCATAACAAGGACCTTCAATGTTATAACCTGCGGTTGTAATCGCCCACATCAACGGCTGTTTACGTGCCCCCATACCTGTTAGCATTGTTGTGTAAAGTGAATCGGTATCATGTTCATGATATTCATCAACAATTGCACAACTAGGAGAAGCCCCGTCACCAGGATTACCGATCAATGGTTCAAAGCGAGCACCGTCTGCAATTCGACTAAGATTAGAAGCATTTACGGCTATACCAAATGCTTCACAAAGAAGAGGTGTTCGTTTACACATTAATCGAGCAGGACGAAAAACTTCCCACGCTTGTTTTTCAGTTGTGGCACCAGAATAAACTTCTGCACCAAATTCATTATCCGCCGAAAAGCAGTATAACCCCGTTCCTGCTGAAATTGCCGACTTCCCGTTTTTACGCGGAATTTCAGTGTACACTTCACGAAATCGACGTAAATTTGTTTTTTTATGAACCCATCCGAATACACAACAAAATATAAATAATTGCCACGGCTCTAATGTGATCGGCATTCGTTTAAATGCCCATTCGCCTTTTGTATGCGGCAATAATTGAATAAATTTACATACTTTTTCCGCAAGATCTTTATTAAATTTATATTTAAATGACTTATTTTTTTCTTGTTCTAAATCATCTAAATGCCTTTGGCATGCGTCAATTACATATTTACACGCAATAATTTTTCCTTTAACAATATCTCTTGCATATTGATTTGCAGCATTAACATTTTTATATGATTTTTTGGCCATAACTATAAATTACTAAATGGGTTATTTGATTTTTCTTTAGTCGCTAAACCAATCAATCTTTGACGGCTACTAGGATCTAAACCCAGCAATGCGCCAGTTGTGTTCATTTCAGATTCTTGTTCTTTTTTGGCAGTTAACTCAGGATTTTTTACTGGTCCACCAGTTGCGCCGATCACGGTATTACCCTGCCGAGCAATATTAATTACAGCTCTACGCCAAAATTCATATGCGACACACCAACGCTCAAGAATACTCAAATCGGTTACACACAATAGTCCTTCAGCACACAGCTCTTTTGCTGTTAGCTCCCACATTATAATAGCGAGATGCAATTCAGCTTCTACAAACCATTCTGGAGGGGTAACACCTTTTATTGGTGTAAAAGTGGGTTCATATTTATTAAGTTTACGTTTGCCCGGATTGTTCGTGAGCTTTTTAATTGCGACTGGTTTTGGCTTACGTCCTGACCGTCCGCTTGCTCCAGCCATAACATCTCCAATTTAAAGTTCATTTTTCGCGGTTGTAAAAATTTGCCTAGGGGGGCGGTACTCAGGAAGAAAAGCTACAGAGATTTGATCCCCCCTACCTAAGCCGCTCTCTTGCTGTTTTCTTATCATGACAGTGCTTATTAATTGCACGCAGATTACTTAGGTCATCTGTTCCGCCATGAGCCTTGGCAATGATGTGATCAACGTGAGTGGCTTCTTTAACCAAACCCAATCCCTTACATTCATCACACTGACAAATATATTTATCACGCTGCAAGACTTGTTTCCTTAGCTTGTCCCAAGATGATCCATAACCTCGCTCATGTCTTGAACGACCTTTTTGGTACCTAGCCCAACTGTTTTCCGTTGGTTTGTGACTTGTACAATAACCTGACGCATCAGTTGTAACCCTTGGGCAACCTTGTTTTCTACACGCTTTTGGTGTGCGAGCTGGCATATTAACTCCAAATTAGACAAACCAATTATGTTGAGAACAGTAACGTTTTCCTTGTGGTGTTTTGTTCTTACATCCCTTTTTATTACAAACAGACCAATCCATTTGGCGTTGTATTTTATTCGCCTTGATCATGTATAAATGTTTATCACAATAACCACTTGCTGAATACGCACAAACACAACATCCTTTTGCTTTACATCTCAACTCAACACCTCAATCTCGACACCATTAGAGTTTGTTATAAAGACGCTTTCACCTTCATAAATAAACAAATATGAAAGCTCCTCTTTATCATTTTTATCATCTGTTGATAAACAAACTAATCCTATGATCATCGTATTATCATTAATGCAACGAGGAAGAATAAAAACCTTACTATCATCGCGATAAACGCCTTTTTCAATTTCAGTAGCACGCCCATAACAAATCATATGCTCTGGTCTCTCATACCCCTTTTTTTTAGCCTCGGCAATTGTTGAATCAAACATTAACTGACCAGGTCTAGCTATCACTACTGAATCACATTCGCTAATAATTGTGTTGTTATTTGTGTTTATCTTTACTGTTTGCATTATTTTCACCAATCACTTTTTCGTAAATAGTTATACATGAGTTAGCACGATTCCGCTCTTTTTCACCCCATGTTTTATATTCATTCATTAATTTAAGCGCATCTTTCCACTTAACAAGATTTTGCTCATTTATCGAAGGTTCAGGATTTTGTTTCGATATGTTATCGGGCAATGGAATGTAAGTCGGAGTTACATACTGAATTTTAGTTTGTTGAGAACAACCTGCGGCGGACATCATCAGCAATATTACTATTGCCACACTCGTCACTTTTAAGTAATGCATCCATATCTTTCTGTAATACATCATATTCACCTTGTAACTGCTCGTTTAAGTTCATATAAAGACTTGTTTCTTGCACAACTGTTTCGATTGAACTTTTTGTCAGTTCGCGCTGATATTCCAACTTACCAACATACTCTTTCTCTCGCTTCAAATCTTCTTGAGCGTAACTCAACTGTATTTTTGCAATTTTGCCCTTTAAGCGTTCAGAGTTATAAACCCAAAAACCATTACTTGAAATTAACGACACGATCAGAACAAAGATAGTTATTGCTATTTTTTTATTCATGATTACGCTCTATCAAATAACTCTTTTTCAGCTTGGCGACGTTGAGTCAAACCAAGGCTCGGTTTTTTAACGCCATTTACCCTGATTTTGTTCCACACCAAAAATTGATTAGATGCCCCTGAATAATCCCCTGCATTTAATTTTCTTAATAATGTTGAACCAGTAAATGCAGTAATGCCGATATTGAAAACCAACAAAATTAGAGCATCAAATTGATTTTGATTAATCGGCACTTTAACTAATTTATTCACTGCATTTTCAAACTGAACTAAATCACCCGTTAGGAAAATTTCAGCTTGTCCGACTGTTATTTTATCGCCCTCTTTTACTCCTGAAGTATGACCCCAACCGATAGTCCAAACACCTGCTGAGCATTGGTATGCTATTAACCGTAATCCCTCAAACGACTTTAATTTAGATTTTCCATTAATGCTTGTTTTCATTCTTCCTCCGAAAATTAAATATCCTTGGCCATGTTGCATTTTTAAATGCGCCAACAACATTACCGTTGTGTGCCAACAAAACAGCCAGAATAAAACTTCTACCTAATATTTCCGTAAGATCAATTATTTTAGGTTGACCAATAAATACCAGGATTGGATCGGAAATCATTGCAAGCATTAATGAATAAGCTAACAGAGACGGAAAGAATCTAAACTTTGACTTACCACGTCTATAGCAAAACAACGCGCCTGCAGATGATAAACTCAATAAAACAACAATCCATTTAAGAAGTGGTTGCACAGAGTGCATATCGAAGTTAAATAAACTAGCTAATAGATACATTAATCATCCCTCCTAGTATTGGAGAGCCATTTTATAATTGAACTAAAAATAGATTTTTCGACATCTTTATTCTCTAAAAAATACACCAGCACTTTTACAATAAATGCTGAGGACAACAACGCTCCTAATGACTGATCAACAGTTAACTGAACAAATGGGACAAATGCAGCTATAATTTTCCCAACTGCGTTAGATGTCGTGATACCAAGAAAAAATGACAAAATAAAATACAACCACCGCCGACTCAAACTAATATTATGACTAGATGTCATATATAGTGTTGCACCGGCAAATGAACTAATTATTACTGGATATGCGTCAGATCCAGACACAACACCAATAGCGCACATTACCGCTAAAAATGCTGATGTAGTGGCTGGCTCTTGCATGTTTTTACCCTTTTAACTTAAATAGTTGTTTCTTTAATTTCTGAAACTGTTTTCAAAAACGTTTCTTCTTCAAACTCAACCCCAAGCCCAAAGCGACCTAATTTTTTAGCTGCTTTTAATGTCGAACCTGAGCCCATAAAAAAATCAGCGACCAAATCGCCATCTTTAGAACTTGCACTTATTATCTGCTCTAACATTATTGATGGTTTTTCACAAGGATGCTTACCTCGATAATAAGCGACTGGCTTATGCGTCCAAACATCTGTATATGGTACATGCTTTGTCACATTAAATGGGCGCCGTAAGTGTTCGTATTCTTTTTTTAAATCATCATACTGCTTAAATAGAAATTCATAATCATGGCTTAATACAGAATATTCACTTGTTAAAACGTTACTATTTTCATGCAACTGACCTTTTTGTATTTTTTCTTTTGCTATTTGATTAAATAATTCTTGCAGGGCTTTATACTGTTTTTCATTCGGTAACTGCCATTGGCTTCGACTGAACCAGTGCGAACACATTTGTGAATTAGTTGCTCTGTTAATATCCGCAGCAGAAACCCCAAGTTCATCACGCGCATTCCTAAAATACTCAATTAGTGGAGCAAATATAGTCTGTCGCAAACTCTCACACTTTGACGCGTAGCCAACTTGCCCTTTGAATTTACCTTCTGCATTATAATGCTCAGCAAAAATAATACGCTCACTAGATGTACAATATGCTCGTAATGATTCTTTATGTTGCCGTAACCATGTTCCATTAGGCTTTGCCCAAACAATGTGATTTAAAACATTAAACCGTTGTTTGATTAATATTTCAGTTTCAGCGCATAAGTGGGGACTACAGAACACATATAAAGAACCCGCGGGCTTTAACACTCGCCAGAATTCAGCAAAGATATCATCTAGCCAAGCTAAATAATCATCTGCAGTTCTCCACTGATTATCCCATTTATTTGTTTTAACTTTATAGTACGGAGGGTCAGTTAAAATGAGATCTATATGATTATCAGGCAATGATTTAAGTACATTCAGACAATCATCATGAATCAATGTTAAGTTATCTATTTGAATTTGATCGCTTTTTTTACTGGTCATTTTTACAGTAGTCCTGTAGAATATGCCCGCTGATCAGCTGGGGCTTGGTTGATACTCATGACCATGACGCGTGGGTATTGATGACTGCTACATGCAGCAACATGTAGCAGTCCCCCATCACATAAAGAAAGGCGGCGAGTTGCAGCGATATAAACACTGTGGAGCTAATGTGGAGTAATAGCGTTTATATCTCTCGCCATAATTTCTGTGCAATAAAAAACCCCAACTGAGTGAGTCGGGGTTTAATTTGGATGCGAAAACCGCAATATAGGCGTATTATATGTCGCTACACAGCGACAGTCAATCACATAAAATTTATTTTTTATATAATAAGGATAATTTTTTTGAATTATAAGAGATAAGAAACATGTCAAGAAAACTTCGATTTATTAAACCATCACTATATCCAAGTGAAAAAGTACAAACACTCACGTTAGAACGAATAAAATATAACTATGAGAACGGAATTACAACTAATTTAATCCCCGATACAAATATTCTTATAGCCATGGAAGAATGTGCTGATAAGAAAGTAAATAATGACCAAGATAGAATTAGAATTTTGAAAGATCATGATTTAATAGAGTTATTTAACTTATTGGGATTAAACTCATACTCAAATATTGCATGGTGTCCTTTTTTTTCTTTATCTGAAATGCCCGGTAAATATGCAAATTATAGCTATAAAAAACTAAAATTATTCGATAAAAAATTTAAATTCGAATGTGCTTATGAAGAAGATAATATCAATGATGATACATTTGATAAGCAACAAACCAGAAAAACGATAGATAATTTCACTTCAGGGCAAAAATTAATATCTTCTTTTTCCTACTGTTCATTGTTATTAATTCAAATTATTGAAAAGAATCTAAACAACTCAACTTTTGATGACAAAATTAATCTCTATATTCGTATTGTTATAGATGAACTTGATTTAGTGTCTATGAAAGAATTCTTTATTGCTTGTATTGTTTTCTACTCATCATCTGTAAGACAAAACAATGGTCCTTATAAAGAATTAATTAAAGATATTAAAAAGAATTTTTATTCTGGAAAAAAATCGAAGTCATTTAGTAAGTTATCACCTTTAGAAATAATGAAGTCCATAGCATCAAATGGCTCTTTTGATTTAGCACTTATAAATATATGTAACATTGGTGATTTTAATGGAATTGATGGCGAAAAATTAGATAATTGGATTGTTTCTTTCGATAATAAATTATTTAATCTTGTAAGGCATTTTCCTCATTTCAAAAATGGAAAAGGTGAAAGTTCACATGTATACTATAATAATCTACTAGAAATTATGCCGGAACATAAAGATAGACTTTTGTCTATTATGTCATTATTAGAAAATAGAAAAAATAAAACCCTGAAACTTGAAAAACTTCAAAATGAACCATTAGATATATGCATAAAAGAAATTGAATCAATTATTGATAAATTTCACCAAATGGCAATAAATGGCATCTAAAAAGCCCTTTCGGGCTCAGTTTATTGAATAAATGGTAACACCCGTTGCCAAGATAGATTGTCGGTGTTCACTTGAGTGGTTTTCATTTTATTTTGTACTATTTTTTTGCAAACTTGAATCAAGTTGCGGTATTCTCTGCTCATCGTATAGTATAGCGTGGCTTTTTCTGATTTTAACACTCTAAGTGCTGGCTCTATTTCTTCAATTTCTCTACGCATATGCTCTGCTGCTTTATAGAGCCAAGCAAAATCACAAAGCTCATCGCCAGTTAACGCTTCTGGTTTAGTTAATAATCCACCTAAAAATTCAATTGCACTATCAAATTGAATTGCAGGTAAATCTTGATAACGGGGGATCTTAAATTGCTGATGTAGTTTGGTGTAAATAGCTTGGTGTCGTTCGCCTGTTCGATAAACTCGCTCATTTACCGCTTGTTGGATTGCCTGTTGTTGTTCGGCATTAATTGTTAATGAGTAACTGCCAGTCTTGCGGATCGTGGGTAATAAATCTTCCATGACCCATTCTTCAAAAATAACAGCTTTCTCTTGTTTACTTTTAATAATTAACCTAAATAAATTTGCCTCACTAATATAAGTCATTTCTTGATTACCACCTTTTGTAAGGGTGTACCGTTTTGTTACTCCCTTTTCTTTGCAATGTAACTCTATTGCTCTGCGTGGGTTTTTATATTCAAGAATAGAACAAACGTCATTAGCTAAAAACCATAATTGGTTGTTAATTTCAGTGGTACGAACAGGTGAATTATTGAAGTTAAACGTAAAGAAATTAATAGATATGTTTGACATATTTTTGTACCTTTTGATTTAGTTTATTTTCCCATGTTGATTGGGCGCTAGGTGCTTCAACACAAATATAAACCCCAAAAGTAAGATTTACACCTGCCAACGTCCTTACGGATAGTTCGCCACCTAGCATAAACTGGATACAAAAAAACCGCTAAATCTCGGTTTGCGGTTATCCGCTTTTGGTTATATAAGTGTGTTGAGCACTCAAACACAAATATACAACCCGACAAAATTATTGTCAAATTATAAAATAACATCACTTATTACATCATGAATTTTAGCGAACACATAAATTTCAGCCATCTTTAATTTGTCACAAACAAAATCTTTACTTTTATGTGTATTTTTGGCTAATTGACGACAAGATTGTTGATTGATATAAACTGATTTAAGAATAGAATAAGAAATAATATCTATTTTTGATAAGCACAAAATAGCTTTATCAACTATTTCAGCTTCATCTTCACTGAGTAATGGGCGAGGGTCAACGCCATTATTATCGTTAAGAATTGATGGCGATTTATATGGGTATTCTAAACCCGTTCTTATACTACGTCTAACATTAGCCCATGCGACAAGGACTTGTTTAATATCTCTCTTCATGTAACTCTCCAATATTGATAAGAGAGGAATTTTTACAATATAACAGTCTGCACTCTGTTTATTGCTTATACTCCACACTATGTTATATTAGCATCTATCTATTTAGATGCCAATAAAATTCTTTCGCGCTTAAATATACGCCAGCAATGCATTTTTACCTAAAATTTTATACAATTAACCATTTTTAAAATGGTTAATTATTAAACAAGGGTAAAAATGGGAAATATTGACAAATATACAGAAAAATATCGAAATTTAAATTCAAAAAAAAGTAATTCAATATGTATACATCAACACTGCGATAAAAAAGCAATAAATTCTCATTGTTTTTCTAAAACTAGCATGTTGAAAAAAATAGCCATTGCTGGAAAGTTAAGGACTGACGATTTTAAAATAAATGATAAGGGGATGAGTAAAGAAATAGTTTTTAAAGAAATTGGAATACATGAGGCATCAACTTTCAAAGGTTTTTGCCATGAACATGATTCTTTGTTTTCATCAATTGATAGATATGGAATCACTACTCTAAAAGACATTTTTCTTCAGCTATATCGTTCTATGTCTAAAATTTGGTTTACTTATAATATATTAACTATTTGTGAAAAAGAAACCTTGGGAGTGAACACTTGTCACAACTCAAATTATCAGAATAATAAAGTTATTAATGATACACAAATGAGAGATCTGTTTGCTGATCTTTCAATTGATGTGCCGACTTTAAATTCTCCCTTAACATTATGTTCAAATTTCGCTTTAAAAATGAACCCTTATCAGTCGGAAGAGTTTACTAAGGCTAAAGTATTAGTAAAAAAATTAGATTTCTTTGTGCCAGCAATCTTTCAAAATTATCTTTGTCTCAAAAAAGATGGTCACTATATTGACTATTTATTTATTGTAATTCCATTCGAAAATACTAGTTTAATAACTGCAGCGTCTGATAATGACACTATTGAGTGGATTAACAGCGAGCTTAAAACAAAGATTTCCTCATTAAATTTTATAGAGTTAATGTTTATGATGAATTCTAATTTTTATTTATCACCAAAAATATTTAACGAATGGCCAGATGAAAGAAGGGAAATTATAATTTCTGATTACAGGTATCACAACGAATTGAATATCAATTACGATTATGATATATCTTTATTTGATGACATAAGAAAGGAATTAATTAAAAATGAATTACCTTCTATAATTGAAAAAGAAGAACGAAAATTAACAAGCTTACCTTTAAGAGAGGATACTCTGATTAGAGAAAAAAGAATGCAAGTAAGACATTCTAATGATTTTAGAAATCAACTAAATATTTAACCGCCGAAAATTTAATTAATTATTTTCACTTAAAAAATAACTTTCATCCCAAAAACACGATCCAAAAATTGAACTAATAACAGTATTTGTGACCCGTGTGTTTGCTCCCATGCTTCAACGCCTCTATGCAGTTCATTATGATGTTCTCGACACAGCGGTAAGGTAAATATATCATGAGCCTTTCCTCCCATCTTGCCTTGACCATAACCGATTATATGGTGAGGATCATCAGCTTGTTTACCACAGCAAACACATGGCTGAGCTTTTACCCATTGAGTATATTTCGCTGATTCCCACCGCCTCATTTTTGGTCTAAGCATAAACGATTCTGGCGACTCAGGATCTACAGCTATTTTTCTAATTGGTTTTGTTAAAGTTGCCATACAATTGAATGCGTTGCTTATTTCTGTTCGCAACATTGGTGCAGAACGATCATCACTAGCTACTAAATCAGATTCTTTGTAAACAGACTTTATCTCTTCAATTGGTCTATTATGCAGTAATCTGGCCATATTCTCAGGTATGAGTTCATGCAGTTGATTGATTACAGCCCACCATGCTAATTCTTGAATTGATAACAGATGATTACTGTCATGTTTTAACTGGTTTATAACACATTCGATTAGAAATTTTTTTAAGTTGCGCTTTGCTAGCGTTTTCACATTATCATCAATAACTAAATCTTTATTGTGATGCCAGCACACACGAATAGCTGAATTGCCAACTTTTTCATTCACTAATTCATGATGACAATACTCACCATCTTCTAACTGACATTTATATCGTTGATTTAAAAAATAATCAAAGTTATATAGATTTTTTAGTTTATCAACTACTGTGTCATGTAATATAAATGGATCGATATATTTATTATTTAATAATGGTTGCTCATCTTGAATAATACCCGATTTAATACCCGCATACTCTTCACCACTTTGAGAAATAATAATACGATTACCTGTGCACAGTTTTTTTAATAACTCTGCACCAGGTTTAAGAATGACTAGTCCAAGCTCAGGCTGGCAATATGGAGTAAGTATTGCTTTCATTATGCCACTTTAGCGTTTTGCATTAGCTTTAGTAATTCTTTAAATCTACTATCATAAAAATGAGGCTGCGTTTCTCTAGGGTTATTCGGTGGAGTAAGATTTTTACCATATAACAATCCATACGCAGTAATTGACCAAAACTCTTTTTCTTCACCTGTTTTAACACTCTTGCGTTTATTGCGCTCAACAATGCCTAAATCTTTCAATATCGCATAAGCCACTGTCGTTTTTAATGGAACTTCATATTTTTGTAATAAATGCGTTAATGAAAAAGATACACGGCTGGAACCATCGACTGAGTCACTTGGTGCATCTATTGCATAATTAGGTAATAGACAGGGTATACCTGAATATTTTTGTAATTCTTGGTACCCTTTTAATTTGGCTGAATTAGATAAATTTAAAGTTCTAGATGCAGATTCTAAAATCATCAATCCGATATTAACTTTATCCACTTCTGATGATTTTCTAGCTACAACAGAATCAAATGTACGAATAACCTTTAGATTAAATGTGGGGCTAATCCACATTGCATAGGCATAAACAAGCTCTTTACAAGCGTATGTCCCTCGCTCAATACCACCATGCACCACTTCCAAAGCAGGAATTCCTGCTTTGACAAATTCTTCAGTTATTTCTTGTATTAATTCTTGGGCTTGTTTATTTTCAAGCCACAAAGATGGGCGGTTTTTATTTAGTTGTCCTGATGCTCGATGAAGATCATTTAAGCAATACAACCCCTGCTTATTTTGACGAATAATAACATTTTCAATAGCAATTAATTGATTCATTTTTTAATACTCCACTTGTTTCTATATTCGCTTAACATCTGCATTGTTAAGCAACCTCTTTCGCAATATGTCAGTCTGCACTCTGACACTGTTAATATATACATTATATAAAATTATAAAGAAAATAAAAGATGTAAGATGGTATGTTTACTGTTTTTATTGGCTGATAAACTTGAAGAGATAACAAAGAGGAATGATGACTCCGAACAAATAAAGTTAAATTTTTATCGTTCGGAGGCGTTATACGTATAGTTAGGAAATTACAAAATCAATATTTGTATTACACGCGTTTAAATATTTTAAAATCGTTTTTATATTAGTGTTAAGCGGTGATTTCTCAATTCTATTTATGTTAGAAGGTGCAACATCTAAACGTTTTGCTAGCTCGGTTTGAGATAGTTTTGCTGTTTCTCTTGCTGTTAACAACAATTCACGCAATTTCCACTCGTTCTCGGCTTCATCATATGCTGCACGCGCAGCAGGATCTGCTAGCGCCATTTCTTTAATTTCACTAAATGTTGTGCTGTGTTTTTTACTCATTTTCAATCATCTCCAATAATCTTGTTCGTGCTATTTGTAGTGCGCCGGCTGGCGTTTTTTGTGTTTTTTTTACAAATGCATGCAAAATAAAAATAGTTTTTTCTTTTTGATATACATAAATAGTTCTAGCTATATTATTGCGCTCTAACGCTCTCAATTCAAATAAACCATTTCCCAACGCTTTACTATGTGGCATTTGCATTTGTCCGAATAATTCCAATTTTTCAATCAATTTAATTGTTCGACCTTTTAACTCTGATGGTAACTTAAGAATTTCAGCTTTTGCATCATCATGTGTTTTTATTGTGAACATTTAACTAATCCGTTTTGTTATTTTTAATAATTGTATCAAATTTGATAAAAAAAGCAATAAATTTTTATTTGTTTTGATAAAAATATCAAAATAAATATTTTTATCAAAAAAGATAAAAATAATGCTGGACTCTGTTTTTGATGAGAGTTACATTATCGTTATTGAAACAGATAACAAGTTTAAAAAAGGATAAAAAATGAATAAATTTAATGAGATAAAACTAGAAGAAAAAGTTGAAAAATTACAAAAATTACAACGCGAATTGTACGCAGAATATAAAGAATTAATTGATGACAATGTTTTTATGAAAATGAATACTCGGCTCGAAATTTTGCAAACAATGCAACAAATACTAAAAATTGGGAAAACAACAGATAACTTAAAAAATAGTTTTTATATTGAAAAATTTGATAATTAAGAGGCAACTAAAGCATGAAAAAATTTATTAAATTATTAAATGATATTAGCAAATCTCACAATATAGCAATTAACGCAACGCTGTCGAAATCGACAGCAAATAAAAAAATTTGTTACGCTCATATTGAGCGTTCTTCTAGTGAACTAGATCGTTATAATTCTTTTTTACGCGATATTGAATTATTAACTGCAAAAACGGGCGTAATGTTAACCGGCTCAATCAATATGATAGATTTAAATTGTTTAGCTGATTTTGATAGTTACAAAATCAACGGAAATCAAATAATAGCATCAGTAAAAGATTTTAGTTTACGATATATTAAGCAGATTAGAATACATAAATTTAAATATGATAAATAATTGATTTTGTGAATTTGAAAAAGTAAAAACCCAGTAAATCGGGTTTTTATTTATTTTTTATGCAGCTTTTTCACAAATGCTTATTAAAACCATTCCTTTATTATCGTTAAACCAATCTGATTCAATTCGTTTAATCTGACTATCATCAACCCAAACGCCTGCTGTTGTAAGTGAATCGAACAAAGCCTTAAAATAATTATCCATATCACGCCTAATATTATTAGGCGGATAAAATTCAACTTTGACAGCAACATTATCTGTAATTGGTTTAGGCTTCTTTTTTAATTGCTCATAAACTGCAGCAATAACCGCAGTTTTATATTTTCGACCTTTAACACTTAATAGCGTTCTGCCATTCAAGTTGCGCCAGTAAGTATTCATTGATGGAGGGAATGGTAATGTTAATTCAATCATTTGGAACCAACTTCATTTTTTCAATATTAAGTATTTCTGCGACTTGATTGTACGTTTCAATAAAATCATTAATTTCTTCATTCCAGCGACCACAATAAATATGTTCACCTTTATTTATTTTATAATTAACAATAATTTCATTTTGAGCACATAGCAATTCATTTAATAAATCACATGAAACAGTTACTGTAGCTTGTTTAGTCATCATGCTGCTTTGAGTCGCTTTTAACACCCAACCTTGAAATGCTGACTCCATGTTTTTCCTTAAATATCCGCCCTTTCTATCCTTTCTTAAATGAATATCTGGGCACCCATTTTTGCGCATAGCATATTCAAATGATATTCGCTCATTGCTTATATTTATCATCGTTTAGCCTCCATTCTATTCACCAGAAATCTAGTTGCGTTATTAATTTGATCTATAGGGAGATTATCGATAATCATTTTATTAATACTTTGTTTAACCTTTGTTTGATCTTCAATGGTTAAATTTTTAGAAAATTCTACCGAATCAAAAATTTCATTAACTTGTTTTGGCCATACAGTACTCACCTTAGGATCTGGGATTGTGTCTTTGATTTTTTCGTAAGTATCAAAGATATCATTGCGGTTAACACAAGAAATTCGACACTCACCAAAAGAGCGAGGATTGAATACCGCAAATAATGAACCACGATTATTACCGTGAATTTTTTGTTTATTGTCAGATCTGACAAATGAAATACGACCATTAACAATAAAATAAATTTCACTAGCTAATTTTCGTAACTCGTTAAACCATTCAACAGATGTATCAACGGGTAATAACATCACGGTACCAACACCATGATCCGCAGCTTCACGTGCTTTTTTAACCCACGGTAAGATTCGAGAATAAGGAGGATTACAGAACGCAAAACCGCTTTTTAAGTGAGCCCAACCGTTAAGTAACGAATCATATGACTCAGTTAAATAATTCAAATGCAAATGATTGTGATCACTAGCAGCCACATCACAAACAAAACTAAAGCGAGCATTTAAAAATTCATATAACTCAATCGGTGTTTGCCATAGATCTTTTATATCTGAATCAGTTTTGCTTTTTGAATGTTTATAATCAACTTTAGCCATTTTCTGCTATACTCCTTTTTGCTTTCTCTCTCGCCCTTTCTCTCATTGCGTTGACTGCATCAGAATTACAATAATATACGCCGTAGCCTGAGCCCGTTTTTTTATCTTCAAGCTGAACCCGAATTTCAGGGATGACGTCACCCTGACTTAATTTTTTTGCCCATTTGTTAATTAGCATTTCTGCACGCTTTTCAACCTCAAACTCAGATTGGTTGTATTGGCGCATGTGCTTTCTAAGGTCGGTAACAATCCAGTACATGACTGGATGAGACCAAGGGAATTGCTCCGCTGTTTGACATGAAAAACCAATCTCAGCACTATACTTGTTGAACTCTCGCATAACTTGAGCAACGGTTGGTAACCCCATACCTGATGCCTCGCCCTCTTTACACCATGAAATAAATTGACCGGGTGATGGAACAAATGGCGTGCTTTGTTGACGTGCTTTCTTCATGCCAATTTCAAACTGACGTAACGTTGTTATGCCGTTTTCAGCAAATGACAATAACCATTGTTTTTTAAACGTATCCAGATCTGATTGTGTTTTAATAACAGCAGTTATTGCAGGGAATACCGCTTTTAACTCAATGAATATTTGATTGAATTGTTTTTCAATTTCATTAATAACATAAGTTTTGCGATCAACAGGCTGAGCTTTAACGGCTAACCCATTACAATTGTCATAAATCTCGGCTAACGATTTCATACAGTTCCTCCTGCCCAGCCTGTACTGTGCCAATCAATTTCTGATGATGTTGGTTTATTATTTGTTGTAGAATGGAATCTATCCCAGTGTTTACGTAGTTTTGCTGGACACTGGATATTATCTTTCCAAAAGCTATCCATGTTGGCTATTTTGAATCGCCTACAAATTTCTTTGTGAGGGTTATCAACGTGATCGCCTAAAACTTGTGTCCTTAACAATCGAATATCGTTAGACCAATCAACCCAATTAGGTTCAACAGCGGTAGGGTTCACAATTAATAATTTTTTATAAATCCACTTGGCACACTCCAAATCTTTTACACTTCCCCATTTTTTACCCAATGTCGTATAAATATGGGCATCAGGATTTTTATGCAAAAAGCGCTTTAATTTTTCATCGTCTGAAAATTTGTCAAAATTTCCAGACAATAAAATATTATTAGTAGTCTCTGTAGTAGTCTCTGGTAATGGTTTACTCATTTTGGGTAAATGCATTGACTCATTTTGACTAGATGCATTATCGCAATTTGACGGAATGCATTTAGTCAAATTGACTGATTGCATTTTGTCATTTTGACTAAATGCAAGTTGTTCAAGTTCATCTAACTTTGTATAATCTATGGAATACCATTTAGTCCTATCTCTTCCGTCTTTGTTATAATTACCAACAAAAACCAACCCTTTTTTCTCAATATTTTTTATCGTTCTGACAATCGTTGAGTCACTAAAAAAGGGAAATTGTTTTGCCCACTCGGACACGCTGTTATAAATCCATTTTTTGCCATCATAATTATTATTGGTTTTTCCTATCCAATAATGCATTTGTTGCAAAATAATGGCTTCATTTAGCCCAATAAGTGTTGCTAACTTTGGATTAACAACTAATAACTCGCTATCAAATAGCAGGTTCATGACGCCACCTTTCTATGAGCTTGTTTGTAAAAGTAATTCCACAAATCTTCAACAAATTTGTGGCTGACAGGTGTCCAGATGTGATTTATCATAGCTTCATATTCAAAGCCTGATTGTGAAAACTTACAACGCAATTGCGTTACAGTACAATTTAGTGTTAAACTATTCATGCGACTAATACTCCACAAGTGTTTTTTCGCAACCGACCGATAGCCTTCTGCAAAATTGCTATCGGTCACCCTTTCCAAAAATCATCTCAGTTATAACGATAATTTCACTTAATCTACATTGAATTGCATACGACGTAGCTTTTAATGACTTTTTCTCTTTTTTATCTAATATGCCATCGGACGTAAATTCATTATGTTGCCGACAGAATTGACCAAGATCTGCAATCAAATTATTAAATTTATTTAGTAGCTCGTCGTTATCAAATTCATTAAATTCAGGCAACTTAACAAAAACACCGCCTCGATATTTTGCAATTGCTTCTGTAATAACATTAGAATTGGCTTCTGCTTCCATTTCTAATATCATTCCAAGCGGTACCATTTGCCCGTTTAATTGACGCACTCGATTGCGCAATGCATTTTCTGTACCTGATGTAGGATCTAATCGTTTAGCCATCTCAGGGTATTTACCGTCAAATGCTGTGATTAACTGATGAATTGCATCGGTTATCTCTTTTGGGGTTGGATAATTTCTATTGTCCACATTTGCCTCTCATTTTTGGTGGTTGTTTTAATGTTTATTTCGATATAATTTTGTATCAACCTTTAATGCTCCATTGGTTATTTCCTGAATCCGATAAGCATTTTTTTCGGGAATAATGTCTCCCCATTGAGAGATAGCCCCTTTTGATATACCTAAACTTTTAGCTAATGGAGTTACACCATTAAAATAATTTAAAACGATATTTTTGAACATTTATGCCTCCTTTTTGTTTAGTTTTCTAAATATTATATGTTTATTTATCTAAAGTCAACAGATGTTAAGATAACTAAACTATTTATTAATAGGTGTCTTTATGAATACAATTGGATCTAGAATAAAACAAAAACGAACAGAACTGGGCTTAACCCAACGCGAACTAGCTAAATCAATAAAAGGGGCAAACCATTCTTCTGTTTCGCAATGGGAGTCAGATATATCTACACCCAGTTCTAAAAATTTATTTGATCTGTCAATTGCTCTTAATTGTGATTTTGCGTGGTTATTAAAGGGAAACTTTGAATCTAATATAGTCCCAGTAGAATTACATCCATACAAAGTACCATTAATTAGTTACGTCCAAGCTGGAGCGTGGACAGAGTCTTGTGAACTAAGAGACTCAACAGGATTTGAATATATAATAACCTCTTTAGATCTATCAAAAAAAGCATTTGCACTTAAAATAAAAGGTGATTCAATGGAGCCCGAGTTTAAAGAAGGTGATTTAATAATCGTAGATCCTGAAGTACGTCCATACCCTGGTGAATTTGTTGTCGCAATGAACGGCGAATCAGAAGCTACGTTCAAGAAATATCGTGAATTAGGTTATGACAAGCATAATAGGATGCAATTTGAATTAATACCATTAAACCCAGATTATAGCCCCATGAGCACATTAAACCAGCAAATACGTATAATAGGCACAATGGTTGAACATAGAATATTTAGGAAAAGACGAGTATGAAATATAAATGTATATCATTAATTTTATTGTTGAGCTGTATGAGCAATATGGCTTATGCGGACTGGGAAGTAAAAAAAGAAGGTCAAACAGAAATAACAGCAAGTATTCATGCAGAAAGAAGCTCTGAAAAAAACACTTCAATGTCGATTGGTTGCACAGATCTTTTTAGTGTAAATGATAATGGGGATTTAAGATTTTTCATTTACACAGAAGACCCTAACTTCAAAAATGCAGGTGAGGTAGAGGTTTTAATTGAGGATCTTAATAAAAACTCCATTAGAAAAAAAATGTTTTCTAATGGTGAGTATATAGAACTAGAACAAGGTAGTCTCGATGTTACAGAAGTGTTTAACTTCATGAAAAATAAGAAACGTATCATTGTTACAATGAAACCATTAACAAAGAATACCAAAGCGGAATTTATTGCATTTTTTGATCTTGATAACTACGATAATATCGTTACAGATGTAGAAAAAACGTGCAAAATAAAATAACAATAAAATAGTGACCTTATCAGGTCACTTTCTCCTGCCGTAACGTTTACCTTTCTAAAATTATTTTATTATTCGATAAAAATAATGTTGACTTTTTTGTTTAGTTATCTAAAATTAAATGCAGTTAGTTTTACATAGCTCTTTAAAAATCAAAACATCTAATTAATTATTCTTGTTTTCAGTTCGTCGTATTTGAAACCCGTTTCTGATTCCATGAATTCTACTGCTGAAATTGGATAACCGCATAAAGCGCATGAGATGCTTTTAACAAAAATAGCCTCATCATTTGGGTTTAGCTTAGGTTCATGCTCGAAAAGATATTCGTGGCTTTGGCATATAGCACAACTGTGTTTTATTGTTTTAATCTCGTCCATAGTCTTAGATCAGTTAATCAGTTAATTAGAGTTATTCATTATAATAAAATACTGAATTTATATACAGTGTTTTTTGATGAATTGTTTTGATAGTTCTTTAAAAATCAGGAACAGTATTAACTAAGTGTATTTTTATTAATATAGGAGGTTATATGATTATCAAACTTGAATTTCACCCTGCATCAGAAAAACCAAAACCTGAAGATTGGACAAAAGAAGCGATTCTTTTTAATAAGTGTGATGGTTACCATCTAGCTGATAATATAATGTTTAACGATGACGGTTCATTTGATGGCTTTTATGATTTCATGATGAACCGTTTTAGCGATGACTTTTACGTATCTTGGGCAATATTACCCGAAAACCCAATTATTGAGTAAGTGAACGCAAGAAGGTTCGAAATATTTTGATATCCTTATCGTTATTCGGAATAGCATTATCTTTTATCATTTTATTTAATATAGGTTTGAGGTTTTTTTCGGTAAAAAATTTTTTCGAATTATCCAAAATAGATATAACCTGATTAAAAGAGTTTTCTATATTATTAACACGTTTAAATGTGTCCAAAATAAAATCCTCATCATCTATATCAGAAGGCATAAGAGATAGTTTTATTAATGTTTCTTCTAGTTCTACTAATAATAATTTTTTTAAATTATTAGCATCACTCAAAACGGATACATTAGAAACTACACCAACAAGATCCTCTACCACATAAGGTGGTTTCTTACCTTGTAGTTTCATTACATCTATTTCATCTTGTTTTGCTTTACGAGTTAAAATTATTCGACCATTACCTAATCTTGCCATGTTAGAAAATTCAGTTTTTGCAAAGGAACCAACTTGATCTATATTGGCTATTTGAGACATTTTTTTTAAGATTATTTTTGCAATAGGTTTTAAAGCGTTTAGTCTATCAAACCAGAAATCTAGTTTACTTTTGCTGTCCAATAATGAATGTTTTGCTTGTGAAATTTTTAAAGACCTATCGAATGAACGAGTTAATGTTTTAAAATTGATCTCACCAAATATATTTTTTCCACACCGATTCCCAATATAAGTTTCTTCACCTGTTGAAGTTAAAACTAAATAGCCATGATTATGAGGTTGGTTACAATTGGTTAAGCAACAATGAAGTTGTTTTTTAAGAGAATAATGTCCAATAACATCAACAAGTTTTTTCCCTGTTGGATCAAAACTTGTCACAAAGTTGGGTCTATTTAATACATCATTCCAATCATCAATTTTAATGAATTTGTTTTTTTCAAAAATATATATAAGACCATTTTCTGACATATATCAATATCCTTTGTAATTGTGGTTACCTAAATTATATCAAAATCCCTTGCTGTTGTGGTGACAAAAGGACACTTGAGCCTAACAAGTATAAAGATAGGCACACTTAGTTAATGCAGTTCCTGATTACAGAATGTTAGTGGAGTAAATCGTACGCTCTTGGAGTGCAGACCAGAGCGTTTTTAAAGATTTTTAATAAATAACGTGGAGTATTAGTATGAGTCATTTTGCAGTTTTAGTTATCGGAGAAAATCCAGAAGCACAATTAGCCCCATTTCATGAATTTGAAAGTACTGGCGAAGATGATCAATATGTTCAAGACGTAGACATTACCGAAAATGTTTTATCATCCGTCGATGAACAGGGTAGTTTAGACTCTGCTTTGTGTTGTCACGGTCTAGAAGACTCAATTGTTGAAGATGAAAGTCAAATTAATAAACTTGACCAACATAAATTTGGTTATGCAATAGTTAAAGATGGCAAATTAATTAAAGCAGTTCAAAGAACAAACCCAAACTACCAATGGGATTGGTATAGCCTAGGCGGAAGATTTGGAGGCTTCCAACTGAAAGACCAAACAACATCACCATTTGCGTTAAAACGTAATATTGATTTCGATACAGCTATTTCTAACGAGCGTCTAGACGCAGAAAAAAGGTACGACCTATTTCATTCATTTTTATCCGACAAAAATTTAGAGTATCCTAAAACATGGAAAGAATGTAAAAAAGAACATGAAGACATTGAAAGCGCAAGGGATTTCTACAATAACCAGCCTGCTGTTAAATTAATTGAGCAAGACTCTAAAATTTCTAAGCTATATCCGTTTTTATGTTGCCCGTTTGACTATTTTGGTAAATCAAAAGATGATTTTGTCAAACGTTGTATTGAATCAACATGCGTTACATATGCAGTAATTAAAGATGGTAATTGGTACTCAAAGGGGAAAATGGGCTGGTTTGGCTTATCTTCTGACGATGTTTCACAAGCTGACTGGAATGCTAAGTTCTGGGAGTTAGTAAACAGCGCATCTGAAAACGCATTATTTAGTTTATATGATTGTCATATCTAAATAAATAAAAATATGAGTCCTGTGCAGAGGGCTCATAAAATGATTTATAAAATTTGTGGAGTATTAAATATGTTTTTCAAAAACCTAATTATTTATCAATTTGATAAAAACAGTAGCATAGAACGTTTAGACAACGACATGCTAAAAAACATGGCATTCACACCCTGCGGACCAACAGATTCAATTAAAAAAGGTTTTGTTTCGCCAATTGATAACGATGACGTATTAAAATTACAGGTCCAAGGGCCTCATTATTAAAGTTACGCATTGAAAGCAAGCTGCTACCGTCATCTGTTATCAAGAAAAAAACTTCTGAACGAATTGAACAGCTCGAACAAAAACTTGGCCGTAGCACAACTAAGAGTGAAAAACATTGTGTAAAAGATGAGGTTATTATTGACTTATTGCCCGTTGCATTCACAAAAGATCAATACGTCTACGTCTGGATTAATGATAAAGGTAAATTTATAGCGGTAGAAACAGCCAGCTTTAAAAAAGCCGAAGACGTTCTTGCGCTAATAAGAAAAGAATTAGGCGCATTAGCACTCAAACCTCTTTCTGTTGAAAATAATATATCATTCACGCTAAAAGAATGGGTATGTAATGACACAACCCCACCTAATTTTTTTATTCTCAATGATGCAATGTTAGCCGATCCATTAGACGGTAATGGAAAAATAAAACTTATTGACGAAAACCTTACTGCAGAAGAAGTCAAAAGTTATCTAAATGGCGGGCGTGAAATTAAATCGCTATCGTTCTCATATAAACAACAAACAGTTTTTACAGTAAATACTGAGCTCGTTTTTTCCAAAATTAGCTATTCATCTGAAATGTTAGATGAAAATAGCGATATCTCACTAGATGATAAAGCAAAACGAATAGAAGCTGATTTCTTTTTAGTTGCTAATGAACTAGCTAATTTAATCAACGATTTTACTAAAGCGGTGCAATAACGCAGTGGGGCGTCTGGTATATGCGTTGATAATTAGTGTTAGCAGTGATCTGTCCCTTATGCGGTTAGCCCACTAATTTGAAATATACAAGTCTAAAACCATTTCCAGACGGTAGCCACGCCGTTGGCGACAGAGTGGCACCTACCAAAATCAACGGTTAAAACAATAGAGGTTAGAAATTGTGATGATAAAGATAATGACTAAATTAAACTGGCGTAAATATCCCGATGAAAAACCAGTTACGATAAGAGAAGACAAAATTATTGCACTTGTAAAAAGCAAGTATTGCGATAAACCTTTTTTGCAAGTTTTCGCCTATGTGCGCGAAATCGAGTTATTTTACTATGGCTATAGCTTAGTTACCGATATTGATCATGAGGACGATACTGATGACGGCAAAACTGTAATTGCATGGACGTATTTAGATGAATTACCACTACCGCAGGAGTACTTATGTCAGAAAAAGTAACGTTTATAGTGAGCGCGCGAATTGGTCCTTCATACAATGAAGTAGAAATAGAAGTTGATAAAGCTGAATATGAAGCTGCGGAAGATAAAAATGCTTACGAACAAGAGTTAGTTGATTCTTATTTCCCAGATCTTGTTGAGATCGGAATAGGTATTAAGGAGTAATTATGAAATATTTTACATATGATCATAATGGCGAGGGCTTTGAATATCACAATACCAAAGAGGATGCAAAACGTCATGCCGCAGAATTGTTGAATTTTTATTTACAAAACGACGATGAAAACAATGTAGATATTTGTTGGGGTGAGATAAAGCAATCTGTTCACGCAAATGATGCTGAACTAAAATTTAAAAAGGTGATGTGATTATGATTACACCAGTTAGAGTAGACCAAATAAGTTTGGTCTGTGCAATTATGAAAGAAATAGATCAACAAAATAATGGTTGTTTTGTCACAAATGAGCAGGTAAACACAATCATAAAAGCCGCAAATATAATATGCGATGAATTTAATAATAAGGTTCCTAAAAAAGAATAATTTTTCAAATATTTTTTAATTACAAGTAACGAGTGCAGACGTTATTAAACATTGTGGAGTAATTATGTCAGAAATTGAGTATAACCTTAAACACCCTGCTATTAGATATCATGGTGGAAAGTGGCGATTAGCGCCATGGATCATCAGCTTTTTTAAAGAACACCGATGCTATGTAGAACCTTTTGGCGGTGCAGCTGGAGTTCTACTACGAAAACCTCGAAGCTATGCTGAAGTCTATAATGATCTTGACGGTGAGATAGTTAACTTATTTAGGGTTTTGCAAAACGAAGAACAATGCAAACGCCTGCAAGAATTATGCATACTAACACCTTATCACCGCGAAGAATTTTTACTCGCATACGAACCGGCCTTAGACCCTATTGAAATGGCTAGACGTACAGTTGTTAGAGCATGCATGGGCTTTGGATCAGCGGGGGCAACAAAACAAACTATGGGGTTCAGAATAGATAGTAAACGCGAGTATTCATTAGCATCACATTTATGGACTCGCTTCCCTGCGAATATTGCATGTGTTGGCGAACGTTTTGCGGGCGTAATTATTGAAAACAGACCTGCAATACAAGTTATGCAACATCATGATGAAAAAAACACTTTACATTACGTTGACCCTCCATATTTACATTCAACTAGAAAAATGGGTAATCGTGCATATTCATTTGAAATGTCAGACCAAGATCATATTGAGTTATTAACAGCAGTCAAACAACTTAAAGGAATGGTTGTTATTTCTGGTTACAACAGCGAACTTTACAACGATATGCTGAAAGATTGGTCTAAACACACAAAACAGGCACAAGTTTCAGCATACCGCGGGACAGGAATAAGAACTGAATGTATTTGGATTAATTATTAAAAACATTAACAAAAATATGTGGAGTATTATATGACTTGGATTACAACCCATTCAGGGTTAAATTTTGATTATCAAAACCCTATTATCGATTCAATCTGTATTGAAGATATCGCAAAAGGATTATCTCATGAATGCCGTTACACTGGCCAGCTTGATAGATTTTATTCTGTAGCTCAACATTCTGTTGAATGTAGTTACGTTGTTGCCGATAAATTTAAATTAGAAGCATTGTTACATGATGCTGTTGAAGCGTACTGCAAAGACATCCCGTCACCACTAAAAAAATTATTACCTGATTACCGCCTAGTTGAAGACAAGGTTGATCAAGTTATCAGGCAAAAATTTAATTTGCCATTAACTATTTCTCCTGAAGTTAAACAAGCTGACCTTATTTTATTAGCAACTGAGCATCGTGATATAGCTAATGATGGCAAAGAGTGGCCAATGTTAAAAGACATTCCATTGCTTGAGAGAAAAATAGAGCCAGTACCAAGTGGTGTTGCTTATAACCGCTTCATGCGTCGATTTTATGAGTTGATCAAACAGGAGATGTAAAAATGGCAGAATATGGCGTAAAAGTTAATAGCTCTAATTTTATTGAAATCTCATCTGGGCAACAAAAGTTTTTGATTCTAACTGCTGCACGTGAGCCAGTCGTTGGTGACATATTAATTATCACTGATAGAAGCGATAACGATAACTCAGTTGAAGCGGTTATTACTAGTTTTGACATTGAAGCAAATGGAATTGAAAACGGTTTTATCGTTGTCAGCATTGATATTAACTCCAAAGAACAAAGTGCAGTAGTAAAACAATCTCAAATAGATAAAAAGATTGTTTTATTAAATGAGAAAATATCTGAGTTAACTAAAAAATATAACGCATCATGTAACAATTACAACGAATTAGATAATGAAAAAACTAAAATCAATGAACTCTTGAAAAAAGAAATTAAAAAAAGTGATGGGATGCAAGAAGAAATATCTTCACTAAAAGCGGAAATCTCAAAACAAAAAAATGAGTTAGCAAGAAATCATAACACAATAAAAGACCTACAATTTCATATTAATAAACAAAGAAATAGTCTAGAAGAGTGCCAAGCTCGACATAATGAATTGGCTGATTTAAATGAATCATTGAACCATGAATTACATAGCATAAAAAATAAAAATGACATCATGAATAAAGCAACCGAACATGTAGTTCCTGATAGTTATATCAAGCTAAGAAGCCTAACCAAAAACTTATTATCTTATATCGATAGTAATTTATAACTGCAGTTAATAAATGCTAGAACGTAATTATGAAAAAGAAGCGAAACAAAAAATATAACCCAACACTAAAATATCAGCAAATATCTAGAATTGTGGCCAAAGATTACATGATTTTAGATATCACTGCTGTTGATGTGTTTGTTTACTACAAAGGTTCTGAAATCAAACCAAAATCGTTCGAAGCTAGAATGTTGAACGAAGTGCGTTATAAATGGCAAATAATGGCAGGCGTTATTTGTCGTGATCAACTAAATCGTGAGTATTTAAAAACAGACACATTCATAACAGCTAATGAGTATTTTACATCTGAACTATCTGATTATCTGGCTGAGTTTCAAATAAATTTATGGGAAACAGCAAACCCAATGCATAGGTTAACCCAATTTTGGTTAGCGACACCAAATACTGTAGAACTTAGCGAGCAACAAGTTATAAATATGATTAATAGTAAAAATGGATTTAATCAGTTTATGACTGAATATGAATATGAATATAAAAAACAAATAAAATAAAGGCCTAACTATGACAATTAACACTATTATTATTGATATTGAAACATTAGATACAAAACCGACGGCAATTATATTGTCAATTGGAGCATTTGCATTTGATAGATTTAATTTAAATGAAACGTTAGAAAAAATAGAAATGGTTGAAATTTCAGGTTGTTACTGTGATCATCATCTATACCTGTCATGTGACCTGCCAGACCAATTATTTTATTCCAACCGAACGATCAGCAATGAAACGCTAGAATGGTGGAGATCTCAAGTTGATAAAAAAATTGTATTCCCTGCACCAGGGCATTCTCACCTAGAAGAAGCTCTTAAGAAATTAATATCTAAAATAAATGAATGGGAAAAAATTAACTCTGATATTGCATTTTATTTTAGAGGAACAAATTTTGACCCGATTATTTTAGAAAATGCATTCAATGAATATTCATTACAAACGCCGTGGTTATATTACCAAGTGCGAGATGTTAGAACATATATTGATACATTAACACGAACAACAAAAGGAAAAATTGAAGGACATACGCCGTCATTTAATTTTATAAAACACAACGCACTACATGACGCAATGTACGATGCAGAGCAAATGTGTGTTGCATATGAAACCAATAAATAATCGTTAAATTGCAGATAACGAAACCTGTGGAGTATTATAATGAATACAGTATTTTTACTAATGGCCGAATTTAACACGCCAACAATACCTCTATCTCAAATAGCAGAACGATATCTTGGAATGAAGCCAGAAACAGCAAATAAAAAAGCTATTTGCGGCGAACTTTCAATACCGACGTTTAGACTAGATCAAGGACAAAAAGCTCCAAGAATAGTACACATTAAAGATTTAGCTGATTTTATTGATATGAAAAGAGAAGAGGCAAAAAAAGAATTAGATGGAATGAAATAAAATGAGGGCTTCGGCCCTTTTTTTGTTTTTAAAATTTAAAACATCCACCTTTTGATTGTCGTTTTTTTTGGAATATTTACTTTTTTATTAAAATACATTAGACTCCCAATAGGATCCCAAGATAAAGTCGACCCCTTAAAATCAAAATCTATTCGTCCAATCTAACATTGGGGCAATAGAAAAACGATTTAAACTTGAGCTAGTATGCAAAAAATCACCTCGACATTAATTGAAAAAATGCTATTCTATTCGCCGCTTTCAAATAGCGCAATAATATAAGGAATAAAAATGAATACAAATCAAACAAATACAATTTCTTTTCAAACAACTGAATTATTAATAAAACATATGCGTTTTATTGCTACTATGCAACAAGTTTTTGGTGTTATTTTTATAATTGCTGGCGCTTTTACATGTCTAGGAATAATTACTGCTATTGTTGGAATCCCTCAAATTTTTGCTGGAGCCAAACTTTTCAAATCGGGAAGTGCATTTAGCTTAGCTGCAAGTCTTCGAAAAGGAGACGATATTGTTGATGCTATAGAAAATATTTATGGCTATTGGAAATATTTTCTAATTACATTTATCGCTTCGATTGTATTTATTGTTTTATACATTGTAATTATTATTTCTATTTTTGTTACATATAGTAATGGTTATTACTAACAATTATTACTTTAATCTAGAAACTACTGATCTTCCAATTTTGGCACTTTTTCAAGTAAGTATCTAGTAGCATAGTTCTTGGCATAACGAGCTGTTATTGTTAATTTTTGGCGAGATTAAATTATGACAACATCTTTATGCCTTTTAACTAAAAAACAAACAACTTAATACTGTTAACAAAATTAAGGCGCACAATGTGCCTTAATAAATATGTTAACTATAAATGTAGCTATTTAACTGTTTTTTCACTACGTGATAAGCCAATAATTCCTGAACGGACGGTTTCGATAATATTGCATGTTTCACGAATTGAGGATAAAAATGAATCTAGTTTTTCACTAGTACCCGATAGTTGTACAATGTAATGTGTTGCAGTAACATCTACGATCGATCCTCTAAAAATATCGGCACAACGTTTAACTTCATCACGTGCTTGTGAACCTTTTGCTTCTACTTTTACTAGCATGATTTCACGCTCTACATGCGGGCCTTCGGTTAAATCATGAACACGGTAAACATTAACAAGTTTATGCAATTGCTTTTGGATCTGTTCAATCACATGCTCATCACCCGAGGTCTGAATTGTCATGCGGTGCATGGTTGGATCTTCAGTCTGCGCAGTGGTGATAGTTTCGATATTAAAACCACGTTGCGAAAACAAGCCGATAATTCGTGATAATGCGCCTGGTTCGTTTTCGGTTAAGATTGATAATATATAACGCATTAGGTTCTCTCCGTTTTACTAAGCCACATTTCGTTCATTGCACCACCTCGAACTTGCATTGGATATACATGTTCAGTCGCATCAGTCATAACATCAACAAAAACTAAACGGTTTTTGATTGCCAGTGCTTGTTTCAGTTTAGATTCTAGTTCCTCACGCTTTGTTATTACCATACCAACATGACCATAGGCTTCTGCAATTTTGGCAAAATCAGGTAGAGATTCCATATAAGAACTTGAATGGCGTCCAGCATAAATCATATCTTGCCACTGTTTAACCATACCTAAAAAGCGGTTGTTCAAATTTAAAACCAATACTGGTAAGCCATATTGCAATGCAGTTGATAATTCTTGAATATTCATTTGGATACTACCATCGCCTGTTACACATACAACGGTTTTTTTAGGATATGCTAATTTAACCCCTAGCGCTGCTGGCAAACCAAATCCCATCGTGCCAAGCCCACCAGATGTGATAAAGTGACGTGGTTTGTCAAATGGGTAATAAAGCGCAGTAAACATTTGATGCTGACCAACATCGGTCGTCACAAATGCATCACCTTTGGTTAGTTTATATAACACTTGTATCGTTTCTTGTGGTTTAATGCTTAGCCCTTCATGGTTATAAGCTAAGCAGTGACGTGATCGCCAGTGTTCTATCTGTTTCCACCAATCAATTAATGCGTCAAGATCACGTTCTGTATCTAACTCATCTAACATAGACAGCAAAGTTTCAAGAACAACTTTTGCGTCTCCAACTACAGGAATCGAAGCAGATATAGTTTTTGAAATAGAAGTCGGATCAATATCAACATGAATAATTTTGGCTTTTGGACAATATTTTTCAACATTATTGGTTGTTCGATCATCAAAACGTGCACCAATTGCAAAAATTACATCGGCATTATGCATGGACATATTAGCTTCATAAACACCGTGCATACCTATCATACCAAGATAATGTTTATCAGTTCCTGGAAAAGCACTAATACCCATTAACGTTGAAGCTACAGGTAAGTTTAATTTTTCTGCAAGTGTTTTAATTTCGCCACTAGCATCGGCGGCAATAACCCCACCACCAATAAATAACACCGGCTTTTTAGCCGATAATAACGTGGTTAATGCTTTTCTGATCTGTTTTTTATGGCCTTGAATAGTTGGATTGTAAGATCTCATTAAAACTGATTTTGGATAATGATAATTATATTTGTTAGCTGGATTAACAATATCTTTTGGTAGATCGATAACCACTGGACCGGGCCTACCTGTCGAAGCAATATAAAATGCTTTTTTGATAGTTTCTGGAATATCTTTACTATCTTTGACTAAAAAACTGTGTTTAACAATCGGACGCGAAATTCCGATCATGTCACATTCTTGGAATGCATCATTACCAATTAGGTTACTGGCAACTTGTCCTGACAATATAACCAGTGGAACCGAATCCATGTAAGCTGTTGCAATACCAGTAATAGTGTTTGTTGCCCCAGGACCTGATGTAACTAAAACAACACCAACATTCCCTGTTGCTCTAGCATAACCATCGGCCATATGTACCGCAGCTTGTTCATGGCGAACTAATATATGTTCAATACCGCCTAATGTGTGAATTGCATCATAAATATCAAGAACACTACCACCGGGATAGCCAAATATCTGTTTTACTCCTTGGTCAATCAAAGATTGAATAACCATCTCTGCGCCTGACAGTTTTGCCATGGTTGTTGTCTCCAATGTAACTGATTAGTCATTTAGTGGTTTATTTTGCATCAACTTATAAACAAAATCAATTAAAGTCAATTAACTAAGCGTTTTACTGAAAAAATTATCCACAAATAAAAGTATTTTTTAAAATATTATGAATAATATCCGTAATCTATCTATTTTATTTAAATATTGCTAATTGATTTTATTGTTATTTTTTTATTTTTTATATAAACTCAGGAGATAAGTATTTCTAGCCATAACGGTGCTAGGATTCTTCATCACCCAAAGGTACAAATATGAGCAATATTTCTTCTAAACCAACCTCTCTTGCTGACTGGCAATTAGTTAAAGTTACAGGTGAGGATAACCGAGCTTTCTTGCAAGGTCAAATAACTAACGATATTAACCGACTTTCAGAAAAATCTACTCTTTATGCTGCTCATTGCGACAGTAAAGGCAGAATGTGGAGTACTTTATTGTTATTTCAACGAGGTAATGATATTTACTATATTGAGCGTAAAAGTGTTGTTAAAAAACAGATTGCCGAACTAACAAAATACGCTGTTTTTTCTAAAGTAACTATCGAACCAGTCGAAGATCTAAATATGGTCGGCTTGGTTGGAGATGCGATCCCCCCTGGAATCACAGAAAAATTAAGCGATAAAAACTGTTTTACTGAAAATAATATCACCTATATCAAACTACCTTTACCGCAAATGCGTGTTATTATGGTAACGCCGGAGCCTATTTCTGAAGATTTACATCCATGTAGCGACTGGCTAAAACTTGATCTTCAAGCTGGTTATCCTATCATTGATAATGACAATATGGCAATATTATTACCACAAGCTTGTAATTTGCAATCTTATGATGCAATCAGCTTTGAAAAAGGTTGTTACTGTGGTCAGGAAATGGTAGCTAGAGCGCAGTTCCGTGGAGCAAATACTCGTGGTATGTATGTTATAAAGGGCACGAGTGATGTTCTACCTAAAATTGGTAGTACACTTGAATATAAACTTGCCGGTGGTTGGCGAGAAGGGGGACTTGTGTTAGCTGCGGCAAAACTAGACGAAAAAGACGGTGTTTGCGTCCAAGTGGTACTTAATAATGGAATTGATTTAAATACGCCATTTAGAGTATATGGAAATGACAATAGCCGAATGACATTTTAATTGTCTGCGACTAATAAGCTGGGATAACACAACGTTTATTCCAGCTGTCGTTGAAATCTCGTTTTAACTTAGTTAGCAAGTTCTTGGTTAACTATTTCAACAAAATAGCTTACACCAGTTGTTAACACTTCATCATTAAAGTTAAAAGCTGGATTATGCAAATTAGCCCCTTTACCAGCGCCCAACCATACATAAACACCAGGGATTTTTTGTAGCATAAAAGCAAAATCTTCTGAACCCATTGAAGGGAGAGGATCAATAATTAAGTTATCTTGTCCCACAACTTGTTTAGCAGCTGCAATAGCAATATCAGCTTGTTTAGCGTAATTGATGGTAGCTGGGTAACGGCGTTGATAATCTACTTCCGCCTTGGCTCCAAATGTTGTGGCAATACCTGTTGCTATTTGTTTAATACGATTTTCAGCCATATCTTGTACTTGTGCACTAAATGTTCTAACAGTACCGCGAATAACCGCTTCCTGTGGTAACACATTCCAAGTATCGCCACTATGAATTTGCGTTACGCTAACTACCAATGAACTTAAAGGATCAGCATTACGGCTCACAATACTTTGTAATCCATTTACGATTTGCGTAGCTGTCAAAATTGTATCTTTCCCTAGATGAGGCGCAGCGGCATGAGCACCAACACCCGTTATTTTGATCTCAAATACATCATACGATGCCATCATTGGGCCATGATTAATATAAAAGTGATTTAACTCCATATTAGGTTGATTATGCATGCCATATACTGCTTCAATCGGAAATCGTTCAAATAAGCCATTTTCAACCATTACTCTGGCTCCGCCTTCGTTTTCTTCAGCTGGTTGAAAAATAAGAACAACAGTACCAGCAAAATCACAGTGTTCGCTAAGATATTTAGCCGTTCCTAGTAACATAGCAGTATGTCCATCATGACCACACCCATGCATTTTGCCAGAAATGGTTGAGCAATAACTAATATTATTTTCTTCAATAATATCTAATGCATCTATATCAGCTCGCAGAGCAATCCATCGTCCATCACGATTACCTTTAATAATACCAACAACTCCTGTTGGGGCAAAATCAGTATATAACTCGGTAATACCAAAGGATTGTAACTTTTCGATAATAAATTGCGTGGTTTTAACCTCTTCAAAGGCTGTTTCTGGATGGGCGTGAATATGATGGCGCCATGTTATCATTTCGGTTTTTAATTGATTAATACTATTAGTTATCATAAGTAATTCCTTAGTAGGTGAATAACCTGCGGTTCAACAAGCCTAGCTAACACTATAATGCGATTTTCACTTTTATAAAAATAACTAATTTTACTATAGATATCAATTTTAGTTATATATTGTATTTAACGAAAAAATAATACATTTATGCACTTTTACACTTATTAATTAACAATAAATTGATTAAAACACCTATTTTCCTGAAACTTTTTAACAGAAATAATAAATCACATAACCAGAAATTAATAAGAAAGGACCAAATGGAATAACATTTGATTTTGGTTTATTGATCACATATCGCAAAAAAAGAGAATATATAATCCCCAATAAGGAAGCAAAAAATAATAACATTGGTAATAATGTATAAGGCAACCAAGCACCAAGAGCGGCAAGCAATTTGATATCGCCTCCCCCTAATCCCTGTTTTTTAGATACCAAATAAAATAAAGTAGCAGGTACTTTTAATAATACATATCCCCAAAAAATACCTAGCAAAGCATCGGTTAAGATGATATTTGCCATGTCAAAATAGGCAAGCATTACACCTGCCCACATTAATGGTTGGGTAAACAAATCTGGCAATAAATAGTATTTAAAATCAATTAAAGCTAAAAGCAAAAAATAACAACCAAGAATCATTAAAATGCCGCTTTGATAATTGATGCTTTTATCAATATAAATAAAAGTAAATAAAACAGCGACAAATAATTCAACAATAAGATATTGGCATGAAATATTGGTATTGCAGTAATAACAACGTCGTTTTAATATTAACCAAGAAATAATCGGTATCAATTGCCAAGCTTTAAGTTTACTATGACAATGTGGGCAAGCAGATCGATGAAAACAAATTCGACATAAATATCGGTATGGTGTCAGTGTTGGCAAATAACGATAATAAGCAACATAAACAAAACTACCGATACAAAGACCTAAATAGATAATAATAAATACTAACATTAGTGAATTACATCGCCCATTTGGAATATTGGTAAATACATAGCTACAATTAAACTGCCAATAATTAAAGACAAAACAAGCATTAATAATGGCTCGAATGCTTGTGATAAATTATCGGTTAAGGTTTGATTTTGTTCTTGATAATAAATTGCTAATTTATCGAGCATTAAATCTAGTGTGCCTGATTCCTCCCCCACATGAATTAACTGTGAACATAAATTAGGAAAGTATCGTTGCCCATGCAATACATGGCTAAATGGAAGCCCTTGCTCAATGCCTACAATAATTTGAGAAATACTATCACGATAAAGACAATAGCAAGTAGTATTAGCCGCCGCAGTTAAACCAGCTAATAATGGTATGCCAGCTTTTTGAGTGATTCCAATTGTTTGAAAAATCTGAGTTAAGCAAGTGGTTTGAATAATTTTTCCAATAAAAGGAAATTTTATTACTATCATTTCGATTTTACGTCGATAACGCACTTTTAAATAGCGCTGATAACAGAAATAACTAATAAAAAAGACGATACACCAAATTACCCAGTTTTGTTGCAAATAACTCGAAAAATCAATAACTCCTTGTGTAAAAGCTGGTAGTTCAGCATCGAAATTTTGATAAATATCGGAAAATTTTGGTAAAACGAATAATAACATTACCAAACTTGCCATCATTGCAATCAATAATAAAAATAACGGATAACGCATTGCCTTTTTTAGGCTTTTTTGCAGTTTAATTGATTTTTCAAGCAATAACGATAATTGTTCAAAACTTTCATCGAGCTGCCCAGTTAGTTCACCTGTTGCAATAATCTCACAATACAAAGAGGAAAATACCGATTGATGTTGCTGCAATACTTGAGATAAAAATTCGCCTTTAGCGACTTGTTGTTTGATATCAAGTAACAAATATTGCCAATGCGGTTTAGCTTGTTCTTGAGCAAGCAATTGTAATGTATCAATAATAGACAAACCGGCTTTTAACATAGTCGCTAATTGTTTGGTAATCATCAGTAGATCTGTACGATTAAAACTATGTGCAGTAATAATTTTACCAGCTTTAATCTTAATGGCAATTTTACCTTGCAACAATAACAGTCTTTTAGCAGCCTGTGATGATTCAGCGATAATTTTGTGTTGATTAAAATCGACATCATACCAATAATAGAGCCGTTTCATACTGTATCACCCAAGACTCGATTTAATTCAGCTAACGTTGTCATACCCTGCTTCACTAATTTTTGCCCAGCTTTTTTTAAAGAAATCATATTTGAGGATAAAATAGCTTGATTTGCTAAGATTTGTTGTTGAATTTCGGGGGTGATGACTAACAACTCGTATAGTCCAATTCTTCCTTTATAGCCACCAATACAATTAGAGCACCCTGAAGACAAATAATGTGTTACATGTTCATTACCAAACATAACCAGATCATTCGCTACTACCTTACAGTGTGAACACAATTTTCGAACTAACCGCTGAGCAATGATTAATTTTAAACTTGATGATAATAGATAATTTTCTATACCCATTTGCTTTAATCGTGTTATTGCCTCGACACTTGAATTAGTATGCAATGTAGATAATACTAGATGCCCTGTTTGCGCAGCTTGAATGGCAATTTCGGCGGTTTCACGATCGCGAATTTCGCCGATCATCATTACATCAGGATCTTGCCGTAGTAAAGCACGCAATACAATAGCAAATGTTAAGCCAGCCTTGAGATTAATCGCAGTTTGATTAATACCCTCTAGAGGAATTTCAATGGGATCTTCGACACTACAGATGTTACGTTCGGTTTTATTTAACCGCTTTAATCCACCATATAACGTCACCGTTTTACCGCTTCCTGTTGGACCTGTAACTAAAATCAATCCTTGTGGGTAGTCTAAAATTTGTTTGAATGTTAACAGATCTGCATCCGTTAACCCTAAATCATTAATGGTTAATTCAGATTCATGATTATCCATTACTCTTAAAACAATTTTTTCGCCATTCATTACAGGCAAAGTGGAAATACGCATGGTATAACGATCAATAATGAGTTGACCATCTTGCGGTAATCGATGTTCAGCTATATTTAGTTGAGACATGATTTTTAATCTTGCTGTTATCTGTTTCGCTAATGCAAGTGGGGGTGATAACATATCGTGCAAAACACCATCAATGCGCATACGAATACGATAGCTATGTTGGTAAGGCTCAAAATGAATATCCGAAGCACGCTTATCTAATGCTTCAAGTAACAATTTATCGATACTTTCAATTAACAGTTCTTCTTGCATAAAGGTGATTCCTTATTCGTCAATTATAAAATACAAACATTAGAATTTAAAAATATCTTCACAAGCACTGGTTAAACTGGTATCACTTGGCGATGTAGTACAAACTCGGCTCCAATCTAAATTGCCATTTGTAGCATTGATTGTTGGTGTTAGTGTAGTAGTTAACCCTGTTAAGGCGCTGGTTCCAACCAAGGTAATAACTCCGTTATTAACCGTAATAGAGGTAACATAATTTGATGTTCGACTCGCTGGTACGCCATTATTACCATTACTACAATTGGTTAAGCTACCTTGCTCTACAGCACAAATTTCGACAGCTGTTTTATACGAAGTCATCGTTTGTAACATATCGGTTAAGGCAGCTTTTTTTACATATCCCTGATAAGCAGGAACACCGATAGCAGCTAAGATAGCGATAACAATAATAGCAATCATAAGTTCAAATAACGTAAAGCCCGATTGATTAGACATAAATACCTCTATTTTTTAGTCAATGATTTAATCTAAGAGCCTTTATAGCAAAACAAAAAAATGGAATAATAATGAAAAAGTAAGATTAGAAAGTAAAATCCTTAATGTAGTTAATTATTACGTTGTATGTTCAATTTTTGCGAAGCAAATCGCAAAATAGACAAATCCATACATCGGTTTATCAAATAAGTGGAGTCACTATGTCCCTAAAAATTGTTAATGGCTGGTTACAAGGTATAAAGCAAGTTGTTTCGCCTTTTTATAATGAACGACCTATTAATAAACCGATATCACTACTTGTTATTCATAATATAAGCTTACCGCCCAATGAATATGGAGGTCCTTATGTTGAGCAATTATTTACTGGTCGGCTCGATCCCAACCAGCACCCGTACTTTGCTTCGATTCATCAACTTGAAGTATCAAGCCATCTGTTTATTCGACGTGATGGTGAAATTATTCAATTTGTTCCATTTGATAAACGTGCCTGGCATGCAGGAAAATCAGCATTTGAAGGGCAAGAAAATTGTAATGATTTTTCGATCGGCATCGAAATGGAAGGATGTGATAGCGATAATTTTACCGAACAACAATATCAGCAATTAGTAAACGTTACGTTATTATTACAACAAACTTATGCCATCAAAGATATTGCTGGGCATAGCGATATTGCTCCAAATCGAAAAACAGATCCTGGCCCTTGTTTTGATTGGCTACATTATCAGAATTTATTAACACAAAAATCGCAAGGGCAAAAGCTACTAAATCAACTTGAACAAATTATAGAGGAATTACAAAAAATCAATTTATGGCAAACTATACCGCCAAATCCCAATGCATTTTTAAGCCAAGAACCTTTTGCTATCGATACCATGCAAGCACACGAATGGTTACAATGGATTTTTATTCCACGTATACAAGCAATGATTGACGCCAAAACAAATTTGCCCAAATTTGCCTTACACCCTTATTTTGAAGAAGCACTAAAAGAGCAAGAACAAGATGTTAATCATCTACTTTACCTAATTAAGCAACTTGATGATTTGTCGCAACTTAATTTATGAAAAATTACCGCATTAATATGCGGTAATAATTAAAGTTAACAAACCTGAAAAAATGCTCAGGTAGAGCATTGATTTTATTTAATTTTTATTTAATTTCCACTACTATTCATTCGACGATACTCATTAACTGCTTGCTGATGGTTACTGTAAGTACTTGAGAATGTATGTCCACCTGTTCCATTCGCCACAAAAAACAGATAATTGGTTTTAGCTGGGTGTGCTGCAGCTTCGAGCGAGGCAATGCTTGGCATTGCAATTGGAGTTGGTGGTAATCCTTCAATAACATAAGTATTATAAGGATTTTCAGTATCGGTCAAATCAACGCGCCTAATAGTACCTTTATAGTTATCGCCTAAACCATAAATAATAGTTGGATCTGTTTGTAACTTCATTTTAGCTCTTAAACGATTAACAAATACCGATGCCACATTAGCACGCTCTGAACTAATACCTGTTTCCTTCTCAATAATTGATGCAATAATCAGTAATTCATAAGGGGATTGATAAGGAAGATTACTATCCCGATTATCCCAAATTTTTTGCAAATTACTTTTCATCGTCATATGCGCACGTTTTAGGATATTAATATCTAAAGTGTCTGCGGTATAAAGGTAAGTATCAGGCGATAACCAACCTTCAATTGATCCTTCAATGCCTAATAACTTAGCAATTTCTTCATCTGTTTTTCCAACTAATGTTTGTTCAATGTATGGCGTACTTTGAATAATATTTAACCAATCTTTAGCTCGTTTACCTTCCACAAATTGAATTGAAAAATTGCTTTCTTTACCCGACACTAATAATTGCAAAAACTCTTCAACGGTCATATGTGGGTGTAATTGATAAGTTCCTGCTTTAATTGATCTCAATGAAGGATTCAATTTACACAAATAAGGCAATAAATAAGCACTATGCATTAATTTACTTTCTTTAACTTGTGCAACCAATTGGTGCATGGATATGCCTTTTTTCAAAACAAACATCTGGTTTTCGTTGGTTACTTGCATTTGTTGTTTTGAAAACTGCTGTAAAAAGTAATAACCAATACTGATCGAGCCGCCAATAATTAATATAAAAGAAAGTAAAGTGTATAAAAATATTTTTTTAATCATAATTTAATTTATCTATATAATGAATTTTTGCGCGTGAAGTTAAGCGCGTTATTAATTCGTAAGCACTAATTCCAGTATGCTTTGCGATTTCCTCAACAGGAAGTCCTGCTCCCCAAAATATGACTTCATCACCTGGTTTTTCAAGACAATTTATACCTAAATCAACTACAATCATATCCATTGATACTCGACCAACGATTGGTACTTTTCGACCATTAATCAAAACAGGAGTATTTTCTGGAATATTTCGTGGATAACCATCACCATACCCCATTGCAACCACACCTAGTTTAGTATCTTGCTGGCTACACCAAATTTGACCATAACCAACTGATTCACCTTTTTTGTGTTTTCGTACCGCAATTAATTCAGATTTAAACGTCATTGCGGGTTGTAGCTCAGCAATCGGTTCATCAAAAGGTGAAACACCATATAAAGCAATACCTTGACGCACAACATCTCGCTGAGCTTTTGGCCAGGCTAATATACCGCCTGATGCAGCAATCGAGCGTTTGCCAATAAGTGATTTGTCATCAATTGAATTAATAAACTCATCAAATAGTTCTATTTGCTTTAACGTTTTCTCTGAAGAGAGATCATCAGCCGAACTAAAATGACTCATAATATTAATTGGTTTGCAAACCACTGAACAACTAGCCAAACGATAAAATTCTTCTTTTGCTTCATCAGGACAAAAACCTAAACGATGCATTCCTGTATCAAGCTTAAACCATGTGGTAATTTGATCTTTACGGAGGGATGTTTGCAATATGTCAATTTGCCATTTGCTATGAATAGCTGGTTGAACGTTAAAATCAATAAAATAATCCAAATCATCATGCGGGAAGAAACCTTCCAAAGCCAGAATCGGTGTGTTAATACCATTGTTTCGCAATTGCATAGCTTCAGTAAGGCGCGATACACCAAAATAATTCACTTTATCATGTAATAATTGAGCAATCTCCTCACTACCGTGTGAATAAGCATTGGCTTTTATAATCGCAACTAGTTGACTATTTGGAGCCATTTTTTTGAGATACTCAACATTATGAATAACTGCTTGACGATTAACTTCAACAACTGCAATAGACATTTCTTTAATCCAGACTCTTATCGAACCATTATTTTAAATTCTGTTTCTAATAATAACAAATTTTTTACAGTATACAAATCGGTGGAAATTTTAGGCTATTACGGAAATTAGTATTTTTAATCAATAGAATATACTAAACCATAATTTTAACTTTATGACGAGTTAATATTTGTTTTGTCATAGTAAACGTTAATAATGGTAATAACTTACCTACTCACCAAGTTTTTATAAAGATGCCTTAATGCCATTGTAGGATAATAAATTAACATTCTTGGACCAGAAAACCGCATTACCTGTTTAATTTTTAATTTATAATCTTTACGATAACAATGTTTAGGGCAACGTTCACATGTCGTTTTTTCTTCACCAAAACGGCACATTGTTAAGCGTTGCATAGCATATTGCAACAGGTCGTTGCATTCCTCACATAACTGATGATGTTGGCTATGATGTTGTTTAAAGCAATATAAATAGATCATTGCTCTTACTGTTGCTTTTTCTTGCTGTATTTTAGGACCGTTATTGTTTGCAACCATAATTACATACACGTTAATTAAGAAAGTGGTAAAATAAAATCATCTAATATGATCACAAGGATTTGTTGTAATGGCAAGAATTATCAATAAAGACACAACTGTTTGCATGTCCCTTTCAGCAAGACCAAGCAATTTTGGTACTCGCTTTCATAACTATTTGTACGAAAAACTCCATCTTAATTACTTATATAAAGCCTTTACTACCAATAATTTGAAAGATGCGATTTATGGCATTAAGGCCTTAGGTATTAGAGGTTGCGCCATTTCAATGCCTTATAAAGAAGCTTGCATTGAGTTTATTGATGAATTAGATGACTCGGTAAAATCTATTCAATCGATAAATACCATTGTTAACACCAACCATCATTTAAAAGCTTATAACACTGATTATATTGCCGTTGCTAAACTCATTGTAGAAAATAATATTGATAATACAACACCATTTGTATTAAAAGGCAGCGGAGGCATGGCTAATGCGGTGATCGGAGCTTTTTATGATGCGGGATTTAAAAATGGTATTATTGTCGCACGTAACCAACAAAAAGGCGAAGCATTAGCCAAACGATATGGCTATAAATGGGTAAAGGATGAGCAAGAAATATTGCCACATCAAGCCAAATTGATTATCAATGTTACCCCAATTGGTATGCTTGGTGGTATTGAGTCTGAGACGCTTGCATTTCCCACAACTATGATAAAAAATGCCGATATTGTGTTTGATGTAGTTGCCCTTCCCGTTGATACTCCCATGATAAAATATGCCCAAAAGATAAATAAAATCATTATTTCAGGTGCTGATGTTGCTGTTTTACAAGCGCTTGAACAGTTTGTGTTATATACCGGTGTAACCCCGAGCGATGAGTTAGTAAGGCAAGCAGGAGAATTTGCAAGGCAAGGTTAAATAAAGTTATTCATTCCACCGTGTTCACCGGTGGAATTTAAATAAAATTTAAGTTAATAATTTATAACATTGTCTGATGCAATTTATTATATACAGCTAATAATTTTTGGTGCATATCAAACTGTTCTAGATTGTTATTGGTCTGTTTCTCGATTTTCGTATAATTAGCTAAACCAAAAAATGTTTTGTCACCATTAGCGTATTGCCACATATCATCAACACAGGTTTTACCATACATTTTATTAAATGCGGCTTGATAGTTATTAAACTGTTTTTTGTCTCGTTCTAAAATAAAATTAACTAATGTCTGTAAACAACGATAAGCATGATTGCGCGATGGCGTGAATATAGACTCGTTCATTTCAATCGTCCAATCAATCCACTGTTGTGCTTGTATTAAGTCTTTGCCTGCCAATGCCAGCATTGCTTTTAACTCGCCAACGCGAAGAGTTAACCAAGCATTATCGTTACCTGTTGCTATGCCTAGCAGTTCGCGAATTCGAGCATAATCATCAAGCCCTTCATCATCAAGCTGTTCAATAATTGCTAGGTACTGTTTAGCTGTACGTTTTTGGTAAGGTAATGACAAAATAAGCTCTCGTAATCCAATAGCCATATTGCTATTGGCAATTATAAGATCTTCAGGAGGATAAATTTCAGACATACCAACGGCCAGAATTCGGCAAGCATATACACCAAGGTGTTCGTAGTCCATAATTAACACTTCAGTATTATGGCGGGTAAAAATATCCATCAAATTAGCAAATTCTTGCTCAGTTGAACCGGAAAAGTCCCAATCGACAAATTCGTAATCTGCTTGCTCATTAAATAGATCCCATGAAATCAAACCGCTCGAATCAATAAAATGCGTTTCTAAATTGCTAAGGTCGGCAATATCATCATTATCAAAACTTGGAGGTGAAAACACATCAAGATCTTTTAAACTGCGTCCTTGTAGTAATTCTGTTACTGTTCTTTCAAGCGCAACGCCAAAATTTGGATGCGCACCAAATGAGGCGTAACACGTTCCATTTTGTGGATTAAATAACACTACACAAATAACCGGAAACTCGCCACCCAATGAAGCATCAAAACAATAAAGCGGAAATCCTTCATTTTCAAGTGCATCAATTGCAGCTAAAACGGTGGGGTAACGGTTAATCACTTCAGTTGGGATAATTGGTAAGCTAATGCTTTCGGCTATAATCTTATTTTTAGTATAACGCTCAAAAATTTCAGATAACCCTTGTACTCGGGCCTCATTACGAGTATTACCGGCTGACATTCCATTAGAGGCATATAAATTAGCAATTAAATTAACTGGCACATAAATAGTTTTTTTGTCAGACTGCTGTTCAAATGGTAAAGCGCAGATACCTCGATCACCATTACTTGATTGTAAATCAATTAAATCTGTTGCACTCAATTCCTGATCAGGATCATAAAACTTAAGTAGTTCTTTGGATAATAGTCCTTTAGGTAGGGAATTATCTTCAGGAATAGTGAACCATTTTTCACTTGGATAATGCACAAAATCGGCATTCGCTATTTGCTCTCCTAAGTAAAAATCTGAAAAAAAGTAATTGGTTGATAACCGTTCAAAATACTCTCCTAAAGCCGATGCTAATGCCGCCTTTTTGCTTGCGCCTTTACCATTAGCAAAGCACAGTGGACATTTAGTATTTTGAATATGCACTGACCACACATTAGGTACCGGATTTAACCAAGAAGTTTCTTTTACTTCTAAATCATATTTTGCTAATTGCTGCTGAAAATAGTTGATCGAATCTTCAAGAGCAGCATCTTTACCGGGGATATAAGTTTTCATAAGTTAATCTCAAAATAATTTTATGTTATAATTGTTGCGCTTTTCAAAAATTATCACTTTATACGCAAATATAAAAAAATAGAAGTAATAAAATCAATCCAACTAAAAAGGAAATAAAATGAACAAAAAAATAGACTTTAAAGGCTTTACCATTAAAGACTTATTCTTCTTTGATAAAATGTTAACACCTTCTTGTATCACAATCGTGTATTGGATCGCATTATTACTTATTGGAATTAGTGCGTTCTCTATGATATTAGGTAGTTTTGCTGCATTTACTTATAGCTTTACTATGGGTTTAGTTGCTTTTTTCACCGGTATTGTTACCTTAGTTGTGGGCTTTATTTCAACTCGCATTGGTTTTGAATTAATTTGTGTACTGTTTAATATTAATCAAAATATTCAAAAATTAGCTAATGAAAAGACCAATTCAGAAAAACAAGAAGAATGTTCTGATACAGATCCTATTAATTAATATCGTTTATTTAACTATATAGCTTAAAAATGCGGGAACAAATTCCCGCATTTTTATTTTTCATGTAATTTTAATTTACATGTTGTCAAATCAAAATAATCAGTTAACCAACATTAAGATCGCTAAGAGGCCATCTTGGTTTAACACTAATAACTAAATCTGAATACTGCCTCTCTTTTAAATGAATCATACCAGCATAAGCAATCATGGCACCATTATCGGTACAAAATTCGAGCCTTGGATAAAAAACTTTTCCTTTTCGTTGATGCATCAACTCAGTCAATTTAGTACGCAGTGTTTTGTTAGCACTTACCCCACCAGCAACTACTAAATTTTTAAATCCTGTTTGTTCAAGTGCTCGTCTTACTTTAATCACCAATGTATCAACCAAAGCATCCTCAAATGCTCTAGCAATATCTGCTTTAGTTTGTAGATCAATAATATTATTATCACTATGCTGATGAATCATATTAGCTGCGGCTGTTTTAAGGCCTGAAAAACTAAAATCAAGCCCAGGACGATCAGTCATTGGCCTAGGAAAATGGAATCGCGCTCCACTACTCTGTTCAGCCAATTTTGATAATTTTGCGCCACCGGGATAATCTAAACCAAGCAATTTGGCTGTTTTATCAAAAGCTTCTCCTGCAGCATCATCAATTGATTCGCCAATAAGTTCATATTTACCAATACCAGTTACACTAATAAGCTGTGTATGCCCTCCTGAAACTAATAATGCAACAAAGGGAAATTTAGGTGGATTATCTTCAAGCATCGGCGCAAGTAAATGGCCTTCCATGTGATGAACTGCAACAGCTGGTACGTTCCAAGCATAAGCAAGCGATCGTCCAATTGATGCGCCTACCATCAAGGCTCCAATCAATCCCGGACCTGCAGTATAGGCAACCCCATCAATATCGTGTGCGGTTAAATTAGCTTGTTTTAAAGCTGCTTGAATTAATGGCACGGTTTTACGAATATGATCGCGTGATGCTAGCTCTGGCACCACACCACCATAATCAGCATGTAATTTAATTTGTGAATAAAGCTGATTTGCAATTAAACCATTGACATCATCATAAATGGCAATGCCAGTTTCATCACATGAAGTTTCAATACCAAGGATCTTCATTAATGTCTACCTACAAAATCAGCAAAGTCTTGTTCACTCCATAGATCTTGTTCTGTTATATCTTTATCGGGAATACGATATTCTTCGGTTGCCCAATCACCTAAATCGATAAGCTGGCAACGCTTACTGCAAAATGGACGATAAAGACTGGTTTGACTCCATTCAACTTCTTTTTGACAAGTTGGGCACTTAACAAATGTAGTATTTTTATTCATTTCAACTCTTTTTATTAACTGTATTCGATCAACAACAGGCTAATTCAAATTCAATTTCATCAGTATTGACGTTATCGTAATTCTCAAGTGCTAAAAAGCGAATACTATAACGCGACAAATGACCAGATACTTGAGGATATACATTTTTATCTAAAGAAATTCGAATACGAATCAAATTAACATCACCATTTGTTTCTTGAAAAAAGTTATTGGTATAAACAAACGGTCTAAATTCCCCTAACCGTCGAATTAATTGCATATAACATGTTAGAGATTTATCAAGTATTGATAAATGCTGTAACCAATTTTTTATTTGATTATAACGCCTTTCTTGTGAAATTCTGAGCCATAAATGAAACGAAGGCAAGTCAAAACTACAACATCCTCCTGGAATCATTAAACGTTGACGAATGGCTGTAATAAATCGATCATCTTTTAATGGTTGTCCTAAACGCCCGATTGCATTAAATTGAGCGATAAAATCATCAAATTGGTGAATCAGGTCATTAAGTAAATCATGATCCACGCCTTCAACATTTAACCACAAGATTAACTTTTGTTTTTGCGATTCAAGCTCTTTAACCAAATCACCTTTAATATCATTACGCTCAATAATCTCTAACAATTCAGACAATGCATGAAAAAAAATCAAAGCACTATTGTCATTAAAATGACAATGTACATTTAATTGATTTAATAAAAATTCAACTCTAAGCCAAGTACGCATTTTTTCATTTAATGGATGTTCAAAAATAATATTATTCATCTATTCTAAATCTTACTTTTAAAGCTATTTAAATATTGTTGATGCAGTAGATTAACTTGTGTTGTTAGCGACAACAAATTACCGTCATTAACTATAATATCATCAGCATAAGATAAACGTTTCTTCAAAGATACTTGTGACTGTATCATCTTTTTAGCTAATGATTCACTAATATTATCCCTTTTTACTAATCGTTCCAATTGTAATGAAAATGAGGTATCAATTATCAGCACACGATCAGCCCAAGTATGCAAATTGTTTTCAATCAATAACGGCACAACCCAAATTAGATAGATTTTACTTTGCATAGCAATTTGTGTTTGAGTTTCTTGTTGAATGATGGGGTGCAACAAATCATTAAGCCAGAGCCGTTCATGCTCATTATTAAAAATAATTTCGCGGAGTTGACTACGATCAAGTTCTCCATTAGCGAGTAAAATTTCTTGGCTGAAATGCTTAACAATTTGGTTAAACGCATAACTACCAGGTTGCACAACTTGCCTCGCAATAATATCTGCATCAATAATAGGCACGCCTAATTTGGCAAACAAATCAGCAATAGTGCTTTTACCGCTGGCAATACCACCACTGAGCGCAACAACATAAGACATAAAGCAAATTCCAATCCAACAAAAATTGCTTTATTATAACATATATATAAGTTGATTAAATAACACTAATAAGGAGAAAGATTCAGTTGTTAATTAACTATTGCATTTCCAGAATAATTCACAAAATTAGCGCATAATAACAACAATCCCCCCCAAAATTTACCACCAATTGAAAAATAAATTAAATAAAACAGTTGTTTTATATTATTAGCTGTATATAATTACATATATCTGTATATAAAAACAGGAATATGTAATGAGACCGTTAACTGAACGCCAACAACAGATTTATGATTTAATAAAAAATAACATTCAAAATACTGGTATGCCACCTACACGTGCCGAAATTGCCCAGAAATTGGGGTTTCGATCTGCCAACGCCGCCGAAGAACATCTGAAAGCTTTAGCTAAAAAAGGCGCAATTGAAATGATTGCCGGCTCATCGCGTGGAATTCGCCTTTTACTTGAAACACCTATTGAGCCAAACGAACAGGAAGGTTTACCGCTTATTGGACAAGTCGCAGCTGGTTCGCCAATATTAGCGCAAGAGCATATTGAAAGCCATTACCAAGTTGATCCTTCACTATTTAAACCTCGCGCAGACTTTTTATTAAGAGTGCAAGGTATGTCAATGAAAGATATTGGTATATTTGACGGTGACTTGTTGGCTGTACATAAAACCCAAGACGTTAAAAATGGACAAGTTGTTGTAGCTCGTATTGATGATGAAGTTACAGTTAAACGCTTGTCGCGTAAAGGCAAGCATGTACATCTTCTTGCCGAAAATGCCGAGTTTTCGCCAATCAAAGTTGATTTAGAACAGCAAAATTTTGCTATTGAAGGATTAGCGGTTGGTATTATTCGTAACGGATCTTGGATGTAAGCAAACTCATAGACGCAAGTATATAGAAGTATAGCCAAAGTTAGTATAAAATAGCACTTAACTAACGTGTGGGAGATTACTATGTGGCTATTTTGGTTATACGAATTTTTAGGGTTTATTGCAGTTTTATTACTCGTTTTTGGGTACTGCCGTTTTAGAGGGATCGGTTTTTGGCTTTTTATTTGGAAACATCTAAAATGGGTTGCTTCAGCTGTATTAATTACTTGGTTAGGTATTGCATTACTTTGTCGCGTTGATTTATATAATGCAACTCACTGTTATTTTAGAGGCGAAAGTATGCGAGCTAACACAAAATATTCTATCTTTTTAGGCGAATGCCAAGTAGAAACTCCTAGCGGCAGTTATGTTCCTATTGAACGAGCTAGAGCATTACCTGGTTCAAGTCACCATGATGATGATGCCGACTCTACAAACGATTTTTATCCTATAAATTAACATGTTGTCAAATCGACAAACAACCAAAATCCGGCAAATGTCATTACAATTGTCGGATTTTTATTTTGATAGATCAATAACCTTATAAACGAATTGAGAAAATTATCCGATAGTCTAAATCAATTTATTAACTGATTTGCATATTAGCCTGCTGAAAAGCCAAATAACGTTGCTCTAACTTTTTGAAACTAAAAATCAATGTAAAGCTCACACTAAGATAAATCACTGCTGCAATACCAAAAGCATGAAAAGGTTGATAGGTTTCGGCATAAATATCGCGCGCAATCTTCATCACATCAGGCACAGTAACAGTAAAAGCCAGTGCAGTTGAATGCAACATAAAAATGACCTCGTTACTATAAGCTGGCAATGCAATACGAAATGCTCTTGGAAAAATGATATAACGATAAAGTTGAAAACGATTAAAACCAAGTGCTGTTGCGGCTTGAATTTCGCCATTTGGCACATTCCGCATGGCACCAGCAAAAACCTCAGTAGTATAGGCGCAAGTGTTTAAGGTGAAAGCTAACACCGTACAATTTAAACCACTTTGAAAAAAATCCCCTAACCAAGTATTATTTTTAACCACACTTAAGGTATATATGCCAGTATAAATAATCAATAACTTCACATATAAAGGCGTACCTCGAAAAATATAAGTAAATAGCCAAATAGGTAATTTAATCAGTTTATTTTGCGAGTTTCGCCCTACCGCTAACGCTAGTGACAAAATTCCCCCCATTAAAACCGATAAAATCAAAATCCACAGCGTCATCGCAAGACCAGTGATATTATAACCATCGGTCCATAATAGTGATTGCCAATATTGTTGAATAATTTCTAACATGAGTTCTTATAACTTAGTTTTGGTAATGCCAATAGAATAATGCCGTTCAAACCACCATAAAATGATATTAGATATTGACGTAAAAAACAGATAAAACGCCCCGGCAATCAAAGCAAATAATAAAGGTTGGTACAGTGCTTCACCTGCATTTTTAGTAGCTTTGACTAAATCCGATAACCCCAATAACGACACTAATGCTGTAGCTTTTAACACCACTAACCAATTATTAGCAATACCTGGCAAGGCAAAGCGCATCATTAAAGGAAACATTACATACCCAAATACTTGCACTTTACTTAAACCAAGCGCTGTTGCTGCCGCTAAGGTATTTCTAGAAACCGCAAGATAAGCTCCTCTAAAAGTTTCGGTAAAATATGCCCCATAAATAAAGCCTAACGTAACTATACCAGCGATTAAAGGATCAACTTCAATAAAAGGAGCGTTAAAATAATCAGTTATATTATTAACCAAAAACTGCAAGCCAAAAAAGATTAGCATCATCAATACTAAATCAGGTACACCTCGAATTAACGATGTATAAGCCTGACAAAGCATATTACATACTTTTGAATGACTCAGTTTACCTAATGCACAAACAATACCAAGTATCATGACCAGTAGTAGCGATGTCAATGCTAAAATAATAGTCAACCATGCACCTTGACAAATTAAAGAAATATACCCCTCCATGGTTTATTTTTTATTACCGTGCACATTAAAATCAAAATACTTATTGTTTATTTTTTGTAGGTACCATCAGCTAAGAGGTCTTTTAAAGCTAGGTTAAAAGACTTGCGCAATTCATTATCATTTTTACGAAAACCAATTCCCACTCCGACATCAAAGTAGTTCACATCGGTTAGAGCATCACCAGAAAAAAAAACCTTTACCTTGTAGCTGTTTTAAAAAGGCATAACTGCCAGTCACTTCGTCTTGTAATGCCGCATCTAAACGACCAGCCACTAGATCAGAAAATACTTGTAACTGATTTTGATAAGGCACAATAACTACACCGTTCGGGCGCCACATCTCGTTGGCAAAATGTTCTTGCGATGTTCCTTGCTCAACACCAACACGCTTACCTTTCAATGACTCAGCATTAGGCATTAAATTAGTACCCTCTTTAACAATCAAACGTGAATAAGTCATAAAGATTTCGTCAGAAAAAGCGATCTGTTTTTTACGTTTTTCGGTCATCATTAGCGAAGACGAGATAATATCAATCTTTCTTGATAATAACGACGGGATCAAAGCATCGAAGTCGGTCGATTGAAAAGTACATTTAATATTGATCTTTTCACACAATGCTTTCGTGATTTCAATGTTGAATCCAGTAACTTCACCATTAGCATCAATAAAATCAAAAGGCGCATAGGACGTATCCGAACCAACTTTAATCGATTCAGGTAACGCAGCATAACTTGCCATTGGCAAGCTTAAACAACCGAAAATAAATAATTTTTTTAATAAATTCTTCATGTTTAATCTTTCCTTTTTTATTTAAGGCGATAATATAACGTGTTCTAAGGTAATTTTATAATAAAAAAAAAGTTATTATTGTGCTGTATAAAATTAGAATTACTTAATGGCAAAAACCCTAGACAAAATAGTTAAAGTTGTTACTTTTAACAACTAACAAAAAGCTAGTTTGATTGAGCTTTGGTTGCAAAACCTTGAAAACGGTTTTAAAAAAATTTTGTCAAAAAGTTTCAGGTAACTATATGTTAAAGTATAAAATGAGTTGTTTAGTTGGGTTCGGGTTTGTGTTGTTATTTTATTCATCAGACATCCATTTTGCGTAAATAATGTTTGTCTGATTAAATTCTAAGTACTATAGGTAAACTAAATTGTATCAAGCATAAAAAACCGACCATAAAGGTCGGTTTGTCTTTTGAAGTTTTATTACTGTTGAGCTTCGATGTTGCCGCCAACTAAATCTAGATGAATAGTTTTACCCGAGACTAATTTACCTGACAGTATTTGTTGTGCCAATGGGTTTTCGATCTCTTGTTGGATCGATCGTTTTAACGGTCTTGCTCCATAAATTGGGTCAAAGCCAACCTTAGCTAAATGTTCAAGTGCCGCATCCGAAATATCCAATTGGTAACCACGTTCTTCTAAACGTTTTTCAACGTGTGCTAACTGAATTTTTGCAATCGCTTTAATGTTTTCTTGACCTAATGGGTGGAATACCACGGTTTCGTCAATACGATTGATAAATTCTGGTCTAAAGTGTTTGGTTACAACCGTCATCACTAGAGATTTTATTTCGTCATAACTTAGTTCAACTTGACCTCGGATTAGGTCAGAACCTAAGTTTGATGTCATAATTATGACAGTGTTACGAAAATCAACTGTGCGACCTTGACCATCTGTTAAGCGCCCATCATCCAATACTTGCAGTAAGATATTAAAGACATCTGGGTGTGCTTTTTCGACTTCATCAAGTAAAATTACTGAGTATGGTCGTCGTCTAACTGCTTCGGTTAAATACCCCCCTTCTTCATACCCAACATAACCTGGAGGTGCACCAATTAAGCGAGCAACGGAGTGTTTTTCCATAAACTCTGACATATCTATACGCACCATAGCATCTTCGCTGTCAAACATAAAATTAGCCAATGATTTGCAAAGCTCGGTTTTACCGACACCAGTTGGTCCTAAGAATAGGAATGATCCAATCGGTTTATTTGGATCTGAAAGCCCTGCTCGGCTACGTCGAATCGCATTTGCAACCGCTAATACTGCTTCATTTTGACCTATTACACGTTTATGTAAGGCATCTTCCATGTGCAATAGTTTATCTTTTTCGCTCTCAAGCATTCTAGAAACTGGAATACCTGTCGCTTTAGATAATACTTCTGCAATTTCGTTATCGGTCACTTTGTTACGCAATAACTTCATGGTTTTGCCTTCTAACTGCGTTGCTGAAGCAAGTTTCTTTTCGAGCTCTGGAATTTTGCCATATTGTAATTCTGACATTTTGTTCAAGTCGCCAGCTCGACGAGCTTGCTCTATCTCAGTACGTGCCTTTTCTAGTTCTGCTTTGATGTTTTGAGTCCCCGAAACAGCTGCCTTTTCTGACTTCCACTCTTCTTCAAGTGAAGCATATTCCTTTTCTTTTTCAGAAAGTTCATCATTTAACATTTGTAGTCGCTTTTTACTCGCATCATCAGATTCTTTTTTAAGCGCTTGTTGTTCAAGTTTAAGTTGAATTATGCGCCTTTCAAGTCGATCTAAAGATTCTGGTTTTGAATCCATTTGCATACGAATACTTGATGCGGCCTCGTCAATTAAATCAATCGCTTTGTCAGGTAACATGCGATCAGAAATATAACGATGCGATAATGTAGCCGCAGCTACGATTGCCGGATCGGTTATTTGCACATGGTGATGCAGTTCATAACGTTCTTTTAAACCACGCAAAATAGCGATAGTATCTTCAACTGTTGGTTCGGCAACATACACTTTTTGGAAACGACGCTCTAACGCAGGATCTTTTTCAATATATTGACGGTATTCATCAAGCGTTGTTGCTCCCACGCAGTGTAATTCACCACGAGCTAATGCGGGTTTTAACATATTACCAGCATCCATTGCTCCATCGCTTTTTCCTGCGCCAACCATGGTATGGATTTCGTCAATAAATAATATAATGCGACCTTCTTCTTTTGCTAAGTCTTTAAGCACGGCTTTTAGGCGTTCTTCAAATTCCCCTCGATATTTGGCACCAGCAATTAATGCCCCCATGTCTAATGATAAAACGCGTTTATGTCGTAATCCTTCAGGGACTTCACGGTTAACAATACGTTGTGCTAATCCTTCTACAATAGCAGTTTTCCCTACACCTGGTTCCCCAATTAATACTGGATTATTTTTAGTACGACGTTGTAATACCTGAATAGTTCGACGGATTTCTTCATCACGACCAATAACAGGATCAAGCTTACCTTGTTCTGCTCGTTGAGTTAAATCAATGGTGTATTTTTTAAGTGCACCGCGTTGATCTTCTGCATTAGGATCGTTCACGTTATCGCTACCTCTTACTTGATTAACTGCTTGGCTAAATTTATCTTTATTAACACCTGATCTTTTAAGAAGATCGCCTAAACTGCCCTTATCTTCTAAAGCGGCTAATATAAAGAGTTCTGATGAAATATAGCTATCACCGTTCTTTTGGGATAATTTATCGCAAAGATTTAATACTCGAACAAAATCTTGCGATGGAATAACATCTCCACCCACACCTTGAACTTGGGGTAATCGGTCAATAGCTTGAGCTAATTCTTGTTGTAAATTAACAATATTTGCACCTGCTGCAATCAATAAAGGCATTACACTACTCCCTTCTTGATTAAGCATGGCTGATAGGACATGCACAGGCTCTATATATTGATTGTCTTTACCTAATGCCATTGACTGCGCATCAGCTAAAGCTTGTTGAAACTTATTTGTTAGTTTATCTAACCTCATAGTGTTTATCTCCTGAGCAATAAATTTGGATTAAACGCTTAACACATTTAATCCATTTGCATGTGATCTAAATGAGTGTTGCAACCTAAATTTCAAGAGCTAAGTTAAAATATTTTTTACAAAATTTATACAACAAGATTATCAAATATGTAAGAATTAATTGACATAAAAATAAAGCTGTTTGCAATTCAAGCAATTACATCTAAATTTCGTTTTAAGATATACTGGTAAGATGACAAATTCACTTTTATCCCTTATATTGTTACCTTTATTTTGTTAGGTTCGCTAACCGTGGTTCGCAACCCATCCCACGAAAAAAAACTAGGAATATAAAATGTTCAAAATAGCCAAAGAGTTTCAATTTGATGCTTGTCACATGTTAGATGGGCACAATAAAAAGTGTCATAATCTGCACGGCCACACTTATCGCCTATTAGTTGAAATTAGCGGAGAGCTTATTGATAACGGCTCAAGCCAAGATATGGTCATGGATTATGCCGATTTAAAGCTAATAGTTAAACAACATATTGTCGATCCGTTAGATCACGCCTATCTTTACAATCAACATAACCCTAATGAGTGCCGTATCGCGTCGTTACTACAAGAAATGGATCGTAAAATTTTTGCCTTTCCATGTAGAACCACCGCAGAAGGAATGAGCAAATTTATTTTTGATTGCTTATCGCAATATTTGCCTGTTTCGATGATCAAACTATGGGAAACGCCAACTTCATATTGTGAATATCATCGGAGTTAATGATGATTGAATTTCGTATTGTTGAAATCTTCGAATCCTTACAAGGCGAAGGTTATAATACTGGCATGCCTGCTGTTTTTATTCGTTTTGCAGGATGCAATTTAAATTGCGCCTGGTGTGACACTAATTTTCGAAAATTTACTCGATTCACGTTAGATGCTTTAATGACTAAAGTGAGCGAATATAAAAGCAAAAATATTATTATTACAGGTGGCGAACCGACAATGGTTAAAGCGTTACCTGAATTGCTTTTGCCACTCAAAAAAGCTGGTTATTTCATCGCCATTGAAAGCAACGGTCTTGGTAAAGTCGATCCGCTTATTGATTATATTGCGCTAAGCCCTAAATTTTGTTATCAGTCACGCTATCAAAAAATAGTACAACCAATAGCAAATGAAGTACGCATAGTAGCCGAAAATCACTGCGATTTTATTCCTTTTTGCCAATATATCGAAACTCATATTCAAGCCAAACGCTATTATCTATCTCCTTGTGAAAAAGATGGTGCATTTAATATGTTTGAAACGATAGAGTTGTTAGGAAAAATCAACCAAAATCGACTGAATAATAAATGGCTTTTGAGTGTGCAAAGCCACAAGTTTGCCAATATAGAATGATAAATTAGTACTAAAGAGAACTAATTAAATATTCATAAAATCAAGAAGTTTTATTAATTTTAATTGAATAATTGTTTAATCTATAATAACCTCATATAAATTATTTATATGGAATTAACTGTCATGCGTTTTTGCTATTGTTTATTGCTAACTTTGTTTACAACTCCAGTTATAGCTTGGGATATAGTTTGTGATAATACTTTAACTTGTCGTGTTATAGAATATAGTGATATATCTGATACAGGAGTGATAAAATCGTCAATTTTATTCCAGCGAAAAGCGGGGGCCAATCAGCCAGTTGAAATTTATGTTAGAACAAAAAATAACAAAGAAGAAGATGAAGAAGATATTGAAATTAAAAACACTCAACAATTAGATAATTCATTGGCTGCATTCATTAATCAAGAGTATTTAGGCGAATTAAAAGAAATACAAAATAATATTTATCAGTTGTCACAATTCCAAGCTACAAAAATTATTCAAGCATTTACAAAAAATGAAAAAGTTATATTCCGTAACAATAGAAGTCAATCATCTTATACCAATGGCGGATTTTATGATGTCATGTTAACAATGGACAAAAAACAAGGACGGGTTGGTACAACTGGCGCAGTTATAGCACATGGTAATAAAAATGAATCAAACGTTTATGCACCAATACCTGTACCAACTATAAAAAAAGGTAAAGTAATTGCTCCAGAACAAAGTCAAAAACTTAATACCAATGAAGTAATTAAAATATTCCCTCAATTCAAAAAACGCTATATACATGAAGCTAAATGTGATGCTTATGATTTAGAAGATCCTTATTATGATGAAACACAAGGATATGATAAAAGATTTCGGTTAATTAAATTAGATAATAACCACGATTTACTTGAAACTAGGTGTTGGTTTAGCGCATATAACTCAGGTAACGCCTATTGGATAATTTCTAACACTGCTAAACTAAGTAATAAAAATATAAAATTTATAAATAATGAGGGCAATACATACAAAAATGGAACAATATCCAGTATAGCTAAGCTAAGAGGTGAGGGAGATTGTTTAGAAAAATCTAGCTGGACTTGGAATGGACATAAATTTATGCTTTCCTCTAATATAAGTACTGGTGAATGCTTAGGTTTTGACGGTGGGGCTTGGGAATTACCTTCTTTTGTTAGCGAAATAAAATAACAATTGAACAATAGAAAGCCTTCAGATCTTATGGCGGTTTAAATATTATAATTTTATATATTAACATTTACCGCAGATCTTTATACTATAAATATTTTACAAAGCAGCTAAAAATTGAAGGTTTTTAGCTTAAAAAAACTCTTTTATTCAAACCAGATCATTGATGCCATTCTACCAGTTCTATTTTCACGTCGATAAGAGAAGAATTCATCTTGTTCAGTATAAGTACAATAATCACCACCAAAAATTTGCGTTACTCCTACTGCTTGTAAACGTTGTTTGGCAATTAGATATAGGTCTGCTAGGTATTTTTGTTCAGTTGGGTTGATCAATTTAAACGCTTCTTGTGCTTTTGGATCGACTTTTTCAAATTGTTGTTTGACTTCAATACCTACCTCAAATTTTTTGACACTAATGGCTGGTCCCATCCAAGCAATGATGTTTGATGGTGAGCTTGAAAATTTTTTGATTGTTTCTTCTAATATACCATTACATAATCCTCGCCAACCGGCATGGGCAGCTGCAACTTCGTCACCTTTTGTTGTACAAAAAAGTACAGGCATGCAATCTGCGGTTAACACCACACTAACTTGCTTAGGTTGATTGGTATATGATCCATCAGCTTCAAAAGTTTGATAAGAATCGATGTTACCTGTTGGAGGCTGTAAAGCAATTTGTGATATATCAAGCACTGTTGTGCTGTGAGTTTGCGTTAACCAATACGGTTCGCTTGGTATTTGTTCGGCTTGAATAATTCTTCGGCGGTTTTCAGCAATATGTTCTGAATTATCACCAGTTCGATTTCCCATATTTAAACTTGCAAATGGCGCTAAACTAACGCCACCAGTCCGTGTTGAAGTAAAGGCATGAATTTTTTTTGGGGCTGTCCAATATGGGTAAATCGATTTAATCATATTTATCACCAATCTAGTTCATCTTTATGCTGTTCGGTATCTTCTTGTAAAGCTTGTATTAAATTTTGCATATCTTCAGGAATAGGAGCATGCCATTCCATTTGTTCACCTGTTATAGGATGATATAATCGCAACATGGTAGCGTGTAATGCTTGGCGATTAAAATCGCGTAAGGTTTGAATGAAGGATTCACTAGCCCCCTTAGGCGGCCTTGGTCTTCCACCATAGAGTGGGTCACCAATTAGTGGGTGAGCAATATGTGCCATGTGCACACGGATTTGGTGAGTTCGCCCTGTTTCTAAGCGCAATCGCAAACGTGTATGTAGGCGATATTTTTCCATCACTCTATAATGGGTAACCGCTGGTTTACCCGTTGGGAATACAGCCATATGTGTGCGTTTGGTTGGATGACGGGTGATAGGCTGATCAACGGTTCCTCCTGCGGTAATAATCCCCATAACTACAGCTTCATATTCGCGTGTAATTTCGCGTAGTTGAAGTGATTCGACCAAATGTGTTTGTGCCATAATAGTTTTAGCTACAACCATTAGCCCTGTTGTATCTTTATCTAGACGATGCACAATACCTGCGCGGGGTACGCGTGCTATCTCAGGATAATAATGCAATAAGGCATTTAATACCGTACCATCAGGATTACCGGCGCCAGGATGCACAACTAAATCACAAGGTTTATTAATCACCAAAATGTCATCATCCTCGTAAACAATATCAAGCTTTATATCTTCCGGTTGATGATAAGTTTCTTGTTCAATTTCAGCATTGATAGTTATTATTTCGCCACCGAGCACTTTTTCTTTCGGTTTATTAACGATAACATCGTTGATAGTGACTTTATTATTAATAATCCAATCTTTTATTCTTGAGCGTGAATAATCAGGAAAAAGCTCGGATAATGCTTGATCTAAACGCATTCCTAGTTGACTTTGTTCGATTTTAGTTGATAATTTTAACTCATGCATGTGTAATTTATCTATTTTAAGCTGTTATGTTTTAGAGTATTATATACTAATCATCGCCTTTAATGTTTAATTATATTTGGATCAAAAACTGAATGAAATTGCGTTTACACTCTTTGCTAGCTATCGCTTTAAGTGGCATGCTAATTGGCTGTACTTCTTCCAAGCCCGATGTTGAAAATGTACCCGAGATTGAACTACATAACAAAGCGAAGTCTGAGCTTGAAAATGGTAATATTAAATCCAGTATTACTATATTAGAGTCCTTGGACAAAAATTATCCTTTTGGTCCTTATTCTCAACAAGTTCAACTTGATTTGATTTACGCTTACTACAAATCAGCTGACTTACCGTTAGCGATTGCGTCAATTGACCGTTTTTTGAAATTGAATCCAACGCATCCAAATATTGATTGGGTTATTTATATGCGTGGCATTTCAAATATGGCACAAGACGACAATATGATCCAAGGTTGGTTTAATGTTGATCGTTCAGATCGCGATCCTGATTATGCTTCAGCTGCATTTAAGGACTTTTCTTATCTACTATCTAGTTTTCCAAACAGTCAATATGCAGCCGATGCGCAAAAACGCCTTGTATTTTTGAAAAATAGATTGGCTCGCTATCAGTTAAAAGTCGCACAATTCTATACAAAACGCGGTGCTTATGTAGCTGTGATTAATCGCGTGACTGAAATGTTAATTATGTTCCCAGATACCGATTCAACTAAAGAAGCATTGCTTTTAATGCGTAATGCTTATAATGAATTAGGCTTAGCTGATGAAACCCAAAAACTTGATCAACTGATTCAAGCAAATCTTAAAAACATTCCTAAAGAAGAACAACGATCATTTTTATCACGTTTTACTAGCGTTTTTAATGGCGGTTAGATTGTTTTATAATTAAGATACCTATCTTTAATTGCTATTTAATCACACTTAAATAGCAATTAATTTAACTTGTTGTACTCCTTTCACCTTAACCTATTAAAGTTTTGTTATTTATTAAATATCAGTAATAAGATATGCTCAATAACTTAAAATTTATCATAACAAGAAATCAATATCTTACTTCATATATCGTTTGTAAAACGAATCAATAACCAATACAATTAGCAGCATATTTTTATTAGTAATAATAGATAGGACATTAACTCGTCATGCAAGAACAATATCGCCCAGATGAAATAGAAGCCATAGTACAAAAACATTGGCAAGAAAATAAAACCTTTCACGCTACTGAAGACTCGTCAAAAGAAAAATATTACTGCTTATCGATGCTACCTTACCCTTCTGGGCGTTTGCATCTTGGTCATGTTCGTAACTACACCATTGGTGATACCATTTCACGTTACCAACGTTTAAATGGTAAAAATGTACTACAGCCAATCGGTTGGGATGCGTTTGGTTTGCCTGCTGAAGGTGCTGCAATTAAAAACAATACTGCACCTGCAAAATGGACCTATGAAAATATTGCTTATATGAAAAAGCAATTACAACTTTTAGGATTTGGTTATGATTGGGATCGTGAAATTACTACTTGTCGTCCTGAATATTATAAATGGGAACAATGGTTTTTTACTAAGTTATACGAAAAAGGCTTAGTTTATAAAAAAACATCGGCAGTTAACTGGTGCCCAAATGATCAGACCGTACTTGCTAATGAGCAAGTGGTTGAAGGTTGTTGTTGGCGTTGTAGTACCCCTGTTGAGCGCAAAGAAATTCCACAATGGTTTATTAAAATTACCGAATATGCCGAAGAACTACTTAATGATTTGGATACGCTTGAAAGCTGGCCAGAGCAAGTTAAAACCATGCAACGTAACTGGATTGGTCGTTCTGAAGGGGTTGAGTTTGATTTTGCTGTTGAAAATTATTCTGATAAATTACGCGTTTATACAACTCGTCCTGATACATTAATGGGCGTTAGCTTTGTCTCTATCGCCGCAGAGCACCCTCTTGCACAATTAGCAGCTCAAAACGATCCTAAAATTGCTGAATTTATTGCTGAATGCAAAAATACCAAAACAGCCGAAGCTGATATGGCAACCATGGAAAAGAAAGGTATTGCCACAGGCTTTTATGCTATTCATCCTTTAACAGGTAAAAAAGTCCCTGTTTGGATTGCTAATTTTGTGTTAATTGAATATGGTACAGGTGCAGTAATGGCTGTACCAAGTCACGATGAACGCGATTATGAATTTGCTTCTAAATATCACTTACCAATCAATCCTGTTATTTTAACTCAAGACGGTAACGCACCAGATCTTTCTGAAAAAGCATATACTGAGCATGGCAAGTTATTTAATTCAGGCGAATTTGATGGTCTTGATTTTGATCAAGCATTTAATGCTGTTGCTGATAAGTTAATTGCATTAGGTATTGGTAAACGTAAAGTTAATTACCGTTTACGTGATTGGGGTGTTTCGCGTCAACGTTATTGGGGTGCACCAATCCCAATGGTGACGCTTGAAGATGGTACAACCATACCAACACCAGAAGACCAATTACCAGTTATTTTACCTGAAAATGTTGAAATGAACGGTATTACCAGTCCAATTAAGGCAGATTCTAACTGGGCTAAAACAACCGTTAACGGTCAACCTGCACTACGTGAAACCGATACGTTTGATACCTTTATGGAATCTTCTTGGTATTATGCTCGTTACACTTGTCCAAACTACGACAAAGGTATGTTAGACGAAAAGGCGGCAAATTACTGGTTACCTGTTGATCAGTATGTTGGTGGTATTGAACATGCCATTATGCATTTACTTTATTTTAGATTTTTCCATAAATTAATGCGTGATTTTGGTTTGGTATCGTCAGATGAGCCAGCAAAACGCCTACTTTGCCAAGGTATGGTATTAGCTGATGCATTTTATTATACTAGCCCAACAAATGAACGTATTTGGGTTTCGCCAACTGAAGTCACTATTGAACGTGATGATAAGGGCCGCATTGCTAAAGCTGTCGATAGTCATGGCAATGAGCTAGTTCATGCTGGTATGACAAAAATGTCAAAATCAAAAAATAATGGCATCGATCCACAAGAGATGGTTGAAAAATATGGTGCTGATACCGTTCGATTGTTTATGATGTTTGCTTCGCCTGCTGATATGACTCTAGAATGGCAAGAATCTGGCGTTGAGGGTGCAAACCGATTTATTAAACGTGTATGGCGTTTAGTTTATGAACATACCCAAAAAGGTGTAACAGCAAAACTAGACGTTACAGCTCTAGATAGTGAACAAAAATCATTGCGTCGTGAATTACATAAAACCATAGCGAAAGTGAGTGATGATATTGGCCGCCGCCAAACATTTAATACTGCTATTGCCGCTGTGATGGAATTTATGAATCGCTTACAAAAAGCACCACAAGAAACTGGGCAAGATCGCGCTCTAATGAATGAAGCTTTAAATGCGATTGTTCGACTACTTTACCCTATGATGCCTCACGCTTGTTTTGTTATGTGGCAAGCTTTAGGTAACAACGAATCGATTGATAATACAACTTGGCCTGTTGCAGATCAATCGGCAATGGTTGAGGACGAAAAACTCATTGTTGTACAAATCAATGGCAAAGTCCGCGGTAAATTTATTGTACCTGCCGATGCCGATCAAGATTTTGTTGTATCACAAGCAAAACAAGAGCCTAACATCCAAAAATATTTGAATGATGTTGCTATCCGTAAAGTGATTTATGTACCGGGTAAATTATTAAATCTTGTTGTTGGTTAATATTGTTTGATAACTAAATTTAGGCGGTTATTGATATGAAAAAATATTTAGCATTAATTATGTTATTAACAATATCCTTAACAGGATGTGGATTTCACTTGCAACATGAGACAGAAGTACCAGAAAGTTTTAAAACGATGTCTTACATAAGTTATGACCCTTATGGCCGGTTGTCTCGCAATATTAAAGAGTTATTACACGATAATGATGTGACAATAACGAATAATAATGCTTCAGGTCAGGTACCATTGTTAAAAATGGTAAGTGAAAACCTAAGTCGCAATACCATCTCGATTTATCAAGATGGTAAAGCTGCGGAATATCAATTAGTGCTAACGATTGAAGCACAAGTTGTTATTGCTGGTCAACAGACTTATCCAATAAGCGTACGCGTGTTTAGAACGTTTTTTGATAATCCTGCTGAAGCTTTGGCTAAGACGGTTGAACAAGACTTGATTGAAAACGAAATGTTTAAACAAGCGGCTAAACAAGTCATCCGTAAATTAAAATCGATTCATGCAGTAAATTAACATTGACATGATTAAAATTAGCGCCGATCAAATTAACCATAAAGTGGGGGCACCCTATTATTTAATTTTAGGTAGTGATCCCTATTTACAGCATTATGTGCAAACTGAGTTACGCAAGGCCTTTTTACAAGAAGGATTTGACGAGCAACTTACTTTTGTAATTGATAATCAAACCAATTGGACAGCAATTTATGATAGCTGTCAGGCTATGAATCTATTTTCTGCAAATACTCTGATTTTTCTTGATTTTGGTGAGGGTTCATTAAACGCAGCTATCACTACCAAACTCAATACACTAAGTGAGGTTTTAACCCCTGGTATTGCGCTGGTTATTACACTTAACAAAATTACGAAATCGCAAGAAAATGCTACTTGGTATAAAGCGTTATCTGATAAATTGGTGGTTGTCAATTGCACTACACCCGATACTTTACAGTTGCCACAATGGATTAAAAATCATTTGCAACAACAACAAATGACCATTGAACCAAAGGCAATTGAACTGCTTTGCTATTATTATGAAGGCAATTTACTAGCATTAACACAAATTATTGCACAACTTAAGTTGTTGTATCCTAATCAGAGCATTTCTTATGATGAAGTCGAAAATAATATAAATGATTCGGCAATATTTACACCATATCATTGGATTGATGCGATGATTGCCAATAAAACAAAGCGAGCCATTCATATTTTACAACAATTAAAAATAAATGAATTTGAGCCGTTAATTTTATTGCGGATTGTTCAACGTGAATTGATATTGATGATCAATTTAAAAAAAGGATTGCAACAAAAATCATTAAAACAAGTTTTCGATGAATATAAGGTTTGGCAAAATAAAAGAACGATATATACCAGTTATCTCAACCGTTGCGATATTAATGACCTATTTAATTTGTTAGCCAAATTGACAGAGATCGAAATCAGTTTAAAGCATGATAACCAAGCACGAATATGGGACGCAATATTTAATTTATCGATGCAATTTATGGGATTAGATAAATGTTAACTGCATTATTAGGAGGAACTTTTGATCCGATCCATTATGGACACCTTCGCCCTGCTATTTCGTTAGCAAATGAAGTCGGATTAAAGCAAATTAGTTTATTGCCTAATCATATCCCTCCTCATAAACCACAACCCGAAGCGAGTACTGAACAACGCTTGGCAATGTTAAAATTGGCTATCGAAGATTTACCATTATTTGCGTTGAATGTAAGAGAGATCTTACCTGAAACTTCAACACGTCCTTCTTATACTATCGAAACTCTTCAAGCCTGGCGACAAGAAAATGGGAATAGTGAAGGATTGGCATTTATTATGGGACAAGATTCATTATTGAGTTTACCGACTTGGAATAAATGGAAAACGTTGCTTGATTATTGCCATTTACTAATTTGCCGTAGACCAGGTTATGCCCAAAAAACTGATAACATTGAGTTACAACAATGGATTGATGTGCATTATACCACAAACGTTAAAGATCTACACAATTCACCACATGGTTATATCTTTTTTGCACATACGCCACTTGAAGATATTTCAGCTACTGAGATCAGACAAAATATTAACAACCAAGTCAGTTGTGAAAATTTGTTACCGCCCAAAGTGTGGCATTACATTCATCAGCAAGGACTTTATACTGCAAAGAAATAGTAGAAAGGGCTTTACATCTGACAGTTTTTTCGGCATTATTTCGCCGCTGTGTTTATTTATTTTAAACTCAGCTTTTTGTGTTTATACTTAACTTTACTTTGTCATCAAATAAAATACTTTATAGGTGACATAAAAGCGCAACCAACGCTATACCTTTGCACTATGTGCTTAGACGTGGAAAGTTAGTTGAGTATATTTAATTTGTACTTATTATTAAGAGGCCCCAATGGCAAAAGAAGATAACATTGAAATGCAAGGAACCATACTTGATACTCTTCCAAATACGATGTTTCGTGTGGAACTTGAAAATGGTCATGTCGTTACTGCACATATTTCTGGTAAAATGCGGAAGAACTATATTCGTATTTTAACTGGTGATAAAGTTACTGTTGAAATGACACCTTACGATCTATCTAAAGCACGCATCATCTTCCGAAGTCGCTAATATCGTTATCAGAATAAACTGTTATCACTATATAACTGTTTATTTCTCTCTTTTTTAATAAAAAAACCGTCGACAAAAGTCGACGGAGAAGTGAGATGTTCAAACTAAGCTAGTGAGTTAATCATCTTTAGAAAAGTTCATTTGATCGTATTTAACCCATTTTGTCTTTTTAACTATCTTGTAGCCAAAGTAAATCATTAAAAATAATGGGATACCAATATAGGTCGCGATCACACCATTCCAATCAATGGTATCTTGTAAGAAAGCTTCGTAATTTTGACCAAGCGTAATAATTAAGCATAATACAAAAGCAAAAATAGGGCCAAATGGGAAATAGCTTGATTTATATGGTAATTGATCAACATCATTACCTTGAATAAAGTAACCCTTTCTAAAACGATAATGGCTAATTGCAATGCCTAGCCAAGCAATAAAGCCTGTCATACCTGACATATTAAGTAACCATAAATAAACAGCCTGATCTTTATACATCGAGGTTAAAAAACAAAGCATGGCCACAAATGTTGTTGCTAACAACGCAGCACGAGGCACACCTGACGATGTTAATTTTGCAAAGATTTTAGGCGCTTTACCTTCTTTAGCAAGAGCATAAAGCATACGAGTTGAAGCATAAAGTCCTGAGTTACCCGCAGATAATACTGAAGTCAGTATAACTGCATTCATTAATGCCGCAGCTGATAATAATCCTGCATGTTCAAATACTAAGGTAAATGGACTAACACTTATATCGGTTTCATCGTTACGTAGTAAATTAGGATCAGTATAAGGAATAATTAAACTGATGACTAAAATCGCAAAGATATAAAATAACAGTATTCGCCAAAAGACTTGTCGCATTGCTTTAGGAATATTTTTTTCTGGATCTTTTGATTCACCAGCTGCAATACCAATTAATTCGGTACCTTGAAATGAAAATCCAACTACCATTGCTACACCAATCATTGCTGAAAAACCACCGGCAAAAGGCGCTTCTTTGATGGTCCAATTTTGCCAACCTGCACCTTCGGCACCATGGAAAATACCAATAATCATTAATAAACCAACAATAATAAAAACAATAACGGTGACGACTTTAATTAATGAAAACCAAAATTCAGCTTCACCAAAGCCTTTAACTGAAATATAGTTTATGCAAAAGATGATACTTAAAAACAATAAACTCCATAACCAGCTATAAGGACCGGCATCAAACCAATAAGAAATAACTAGCTGAGCGGCAACTAGGTCAACCGCAACCGTAATTGCCCAGTTATACCAATAGTTCCAACCAATGGCAAAACCAAACGCTTCATCTACATAACGTGAACCATAAGTTGCAAAGGTGCCTGAAACAGGTAAATATGCAGCAAGTTCCCCTAAGCTAGTCATTAAAAAGTACACCATTACACCTATAATGGCATACGAAAGCAAAGCACCACCGGGACCTGCATGAGCAACAGTTGCTCCTGAGGCAACAAATAGCCCTGTGCCAATTGAACCACCAATGGCGATCATGGCTAAGTGACGCGCCTTCAAATCTCGTTTTAATTTGTTTTTCATATCAATATTCTTCTTTGTTAAGGAGAGTAAATCTTATGGAGCATAAATTTTTATACTTCACATTATTTAACAGCCAAATAGGCAGCTAAAAATTTATATTAATCATTACAGATAAATAAAATGAGTGGAAGTGTATCAAAAAAAGATGATGGCGAGATAAATAATTCTAATAATAGAACCGTTTTGTTAAATATATACAATACTTAACCTTTAGTTAGCTGTTCTAATTGAGTTAAATAATTCAATGCTTGCGAACGGCTATTACAACACATTTCGATACAAGGTTTTAATCGACCACAGACTATTGGTCTTGATGGGTGCAAAAACAATTTACATTGATAATTGTTATCTAAATGAATACAAGCAATACCAGCTGGTTTACCTTTAGGCATACCGGGAATGGCTGATGAAATTGAAGGAGCAATACAACAGGCACCGCAGTTTTTTCGACATTGGAGTGAATCTATCATAGTATTTCCTTTATTTTAAGCTTATTCAATAAATTTTGATGGTGACAATAGCAAGTTAGCGGTAAAATAGCGAGCTAATTTTTTAACCTTTTTTATTAATCGTGAAGAATAAATATTATGGCTAAAGCAAATGAAATAAAACGTGGTGATGCAGTCACCTATAATGGTAAATTATTACTTGTTAAAGATATTGATGTTCAAAGTCCAACTGCACGGGGTGCCAGTACACTTTATAAAATGCGTTTTACCGATGTAAAAAATGGTGGAAAAGTTGAAGAACGCTTTAAAGGTGATGATATCCTCGAAACAATTGAACTATCCCGTCGACCTGTTAGTTTTTCGTATATTGATGGTGATGAATATGTGTTTATGGATAATGAAGATTATACTCCTTATATCTTCAAAAAAGAGCAAATTGAAGATGAATTATTGTTTATCCCTGAAGGCGGTATGAATGGTATTCAAGTGCTAATGGCTGATGGTGAAGTTCTTGCCTTGGAATTGCCACAGACTGTTGAACTTGATATTGTTGAAACCTCGCCAAGTATTAAAGGTGCTTCAGCTAGTGCGCGAACTAAACCAGCTACTTTATCGACTGGGCTTGTAATTCAGGTTCCAGAATATATTGATAACCATGAAAGAGTTAAAATTCATATTGCTGAACGCCGTTACATGAGCCGTGCCGAATAACCAATAAAATCGTAATGAATATATATAATCAAAATAAACTACATAAACGATTGCGTCGCTTAACTGGCGAAGCAATCGCTGACTTTAATATGATCGAAGAAGGCGATCGTATTATGGTTTGCTTATCAGGCGGTAAAGATAGTTATACTTTGCTTGATATTCTTATCAACTTAAAAATCAGTGCACCAGTACATTTTGATCTAATAGCGGTTAACTTAGATCAAAAACAACCAGGATTTCCTGAACATGTATTGCCCGAATATTTAAATTCGTTAGGCATTGAATATAAAATCGTGCAAGAAAACACCTACGGTATTGTCAAGGATAAAATCCCTGAAGGTAAAACAACTTGCTCGCTTTGTTCACGGCTACGTCGTGGTATTTTATATCGCACAGCGACCGAACTTGGTGCAACAAAAATTGCCCTTGGCCATCATCGTGATGATATTTTAGAAACATTATTTTTAAATATGTTCTATGGTGGCAAACTCAAAGCAATGCCGCCAAAGCTAATGAATGATTCAGGTGAACATATCATTATCCGACCACTGGCTTATTGCAAAGAAAAAGACATCGCCAAATACGCTGAAATTAAACAATTTCCGATTATTCCTTGTAATCTATGTGGCTCCCAACCCAACTTGCAAAGGCAGGTAATTAAAGAAATGCTCAATGAATGGGATAAAAAGTTCCCCGGACGCATTGAAACCATGTTCCGAGCAACACAAAACATCACCCTATCCCATCTGTGTGATACCAATTTGTTTGATTTTAAAGGAATTAAAAAAGGTGATCTTGCTGTTAATGGTGGCGATATTGCTTTTGACCGCGAAGATATGGCAACAACCATCGGCTTTGATGCTTCAGAACTTGAAAAACAAGATATGATTTTATGGAAGGAAGCAAAATAGTGGCTTAATATACATATACTTTAACTTTTTTCATCAATGCCATTAATGTGGCATTGATTTTTACATTTCCTAGAAATTTTAAATCAACAATAAAGTTAAACCAAACATTAAAATAAAAAGCCAATTTATTATGTTAACCATTTTAGCCAGCATTGGTTGACTATTTGTTTTTCTTGCACAAATTGCGAACTATTAACCGTGCTAGATTGTAATTGCAATGCTAATCTATGAATTTTGTTGCGCATATCGATATAGGCTTGTGTTAGCTGCTCTGCTTCTTGGCTATCCATTATTTGATAATTTGTCGCAAGTTCTAAAATCCGAACATTATCGCTCCACTTTGTCATTTTAGGATATTTATTAGCATAATTAAGCACAAGATATTGCGATATAAACTCAATATCTCCTATTCCTCCTTCATCAATTTTTAAGTTAAATAAATTGTTTTGAGTGCTACCTAGATGTACTCTCATTTTTTCACGCATTTCACGCACTTCTTTTTTTAATACAACTTCATCACGCTTTTTACAAAGTACATTATGACGAATTTGGTTAAAACGTTTTATTAATTCACCTTCTCCATATATAGCTCTTGCTCTGACTAATGCTTGATGCTCCCAAGTCCAAGCTTCATTCATTTGGTAATCTTCGAACGAATCTAAACTACAAGCAAGCAATCCTGCATCACCCTGAGGGCGAAGCCTTACATCAACTTCATATAAAATCCCAAAACTAGTACGAACATTAAATAGATGAATAATTCGCTGAACTAAACGCAAATAGAATTGACGACTATCTATCTGCTTATTGCCGTTAGTTATACTATTAACTGGACAATCATGTAAAAAAACCAAATCGAGATCCGAACCATAACCCAGTTCCCAACCGCCTAATTTACCATAGCCAATTACCACCAAGCCTTTATGATTATCAGCCAAATGCTCAGGCTTGCCATAGCGAGTAACCATTTGATTCCAAGCCATTTGTATGACAAAATCTAATAATGATTCAGCCACATAAGTTAGGTGATCACTGACCTTCATGGTAGTTAATACATGCTCAACATCGCAAGCAGCTATATGCAACAATTGCATCTGTTTAAATTGACGTAAAGCTTCAAGTTGTTGTTCTTCGTCATCAACTTCAATACGCAATAAATATTGATAAAGCTGGCTTTTATATTCATTTGGAGCAACAGTCTGATAAAGCGAATTGATATCAATAAGCTCATCTAATAATATAGGGTAATGAGCCAGCTGATCGCTAATCATTGGTGAAGCACTACATAAGCGAATCAATTGCTTCAAAGCAGTTGGATATTCAAGTAACAGTTCTAAATAAGTGGTGCGACTAACAATATTAACAAGTAACGGCAAAATCCTTGATAGCACCATTGTTGCTTGCTTTTCGCTACAGACAGCTTCTAACAAACGTGGCATTAACTGATCGAGGATTTCACGCCCCCGTACGCCAATGGTACGTTTACCTATATCATCACGAAATTGCACTAGCATTTGGTAGATCTGCGTAACTTCTGTTTCTGAATAGGTAGGTAATATTGCACTAACATCGCTTATTTGAAGATCAGGCACCCAAAGATCGTCAAATTGATCGTTATAAGGCTTAGTCGTTGAGGTAGATTCTGATTCGTTTTCGCCAATAAGTTCATTAAAAATTTGGCGGTTATGTTGCATTCGTACTAATAACGCTTGTTCAAAATCATGCCAATGATTAAAGCCCATGCTTGTCGCTAAACGAGCTTGATCCAGTGCATTATCTGGCAAGGTTTGGGTCTGTTCATCAGCAATAGCTTGTAGAAGATTTTCACAACGGCGTAAAAATAGGTAATTTTCTCGTAACAACGATACTTCATTCGATGCAAGTAGCGATTCTTGTTCAATCACATCAAGCGCATTTAATAGCGAACGAGTTTGCAACCCCACTACTCTTCCACCACGAATAAGCTGAAAAACTTGTACAATAAACTCTATTTCACGAATCCCACCAGCACCAAGCTTAATGTTATTTATTAAACCACGACGACGCACTTCACGTTCAATCATGCTTTTCATATTACGCAATGATTGTAAAACACTAAAATCAATATAGCGACGATAAACAAATGGTTTTAACATTTGATAAAGCTCACTGACATAAGGAGATTGTTGATCCCCAAGCACTTTAGCTTTAACCATTGCATAACGTTCCCAATCGCGCCCTTGTTCTTGGTAGTAATCTTCCATAGCAGAAAAACTCAGCACCAAAGGTCCACCATCACCAAGTGGCCGCAAGCGCATATCAACGCGATAAACAAATCCATCTTCTGTAATTTGGTCTAACGCTTTGATCAAACGTTGTCCCAAACGTGTAAAGAATACAGCATTATCTAACTCTCTACGCCCTCCTTGTGTTTGTCCATGTTCAGGATAGGTAAAAATCAAATCAATATCGGAAGAAAAATTAAGTTCTCCACCACCTAATTTTCCCATACCTAAAATCAGCAGTGGCTGCGCCTGACCTTGAGCATTGTAAGGTGTCCCCCACTCTTTGCAACTAAGCTCATAAAACCAATTACGAGCTGTAACAATTATCACCTCAGCGAGTTCACTTAATTGTAATAAAATCTGCTCGTCATTACTGATATGAACTAGTTGAGACCATGCTAACCGGACTAAAATATAACGACGAAATTGCCTTAAAATCTTCATGAATTCAGTTTCATCTGAAACTGCTATTAATTTTTCATTTAACCAAGTTTGGTAATACTGTCTTTCGTCTGCCTGTGGGGGATTTTGGCTGATTTCTGTTAGCCAGTTAGGAAATCGATAAAATGCATCTACCAAAAAATTACTTCGCACTAAAATATCTAGATTAGCTTGTATTTCGTTTGATTGACATTGTTTAAGTTGAGAGGCAACTTTTTGCTTTTGTTGTTCAAGCAAAGAAGAAACTGGAAGGTTAAATTCTGACATAAGCAAGCTCTCTTAGAAATTTCTTCACAAAATAATATTAGCAAAATAAGAATATATTATAAGTAACTTTTGTAAGTTATATAGTATTTTATATACAAAATAAAAACGTGTCGAAAATAATGAGATGATGTTTTAATTGAGTATTGTTTTTAGGAATGATTCATAAAGAATATACAACTTCTTTAAACCTTTTATTTTATATTGCCATAGGTGCAAAGTCTTTTTGGAGAAAAAGACCTTTACTGGAGCTATATATAACCATATATCCTAATAAAAACCGTCATTATATTGTTGTATAAATAAAAACATATCATACCGAAAAAAGTAAAAATTTCAGGCAACAATTCTTACAATTAATGTAAAAATGTTACCACTAAACTAATTTGTACAAATTCTATTCTGACTTTGACTCAACAAAACTGGATAAATTAACTTTTTTCCCAAAAAATGCTTTTGCTGTTTTACTAACAACTACCGAACCTATTACACATAGAGTAAGAAGAAATAATATAATATCTGTTATAACAATAGCCATTATTTCGCTGTCTGTTAATGAGTCTGCAACCTCATCAAAC